>NZ_QUAL01000138.1 GCF_003579925.1 Jiangella rhizosphaerae
GTCGCGGACGCCGTCGTGCGGACCTGGTGGCCGGCGTCGCTGGCGGCGGCGGCCACCGTCCCCCGCCTGCGTCCCGCGCTGGCCGCGGCCGCCGTCGTCCCGGCCGTCCTCGAATGGCGGCGGCAGCGGCCGGACCTCGACCCCGTCCGCTGGCTGCTCGCCCGGCGCCTCGACGACGCCGCCTACGGCTGGGGCGTGTGGTCCGGCGCGCTGGCCGCCGGCGAGCTCGACCCGCTCCGCCCGGACCTCGGCTGGCGGCTGCGGATCGAGTCGGCCGACGACCTCGTGGCCGCCGTCAGCGCCGGCCGGCGAAGAACTCCTTGACGTCGGCGGCCAGCAGGTCCGGCACCTCCAGGGCGGCGAAGTGGCCGCCGCGGTCGTACTCCGTCCAGCGCACCACGGTGCCCATCGGGTCGACGAGGTGCCGGACCGAGGTGTCGGCGGCGAAGACCGCGACGGCGCCCGGCGGGAGGGCCGGCGGCTCGGCGTCGTCCTGCTGGTGCTCCCCCGCGCCGGCCATGAACTGCCGATAAGCCTGCATCCCCTCGTAGAGGATGTGGGCGGCGGTGGCGCCGGAGCCGGTGAACCAGTAGATGCTGACGTTGGTGAGCAGCCGGTCGCGGCCGACGGCGTCCTCGGGCAGCTCCGCGGCCGGGTCGGTCCACTCGCGGAACTTCTCCGCGATCCACGCCAGCTGCTCGACCGGCGAGTCGGCCAGGCCGTAGGCCAGCGTCTGCGGCCGGGTGGCCTGCTGCACCAGGTAGCCGATGCCGTCTTCGCGGAAGGCGTTGAACCGCTCGGCCCGCAGCCTCTCGGCGTCGGACAGCCCGTCCAGCTCGACCGGCGGCCCGAACGGGTACGGCGCCGGCCCGTTGACGTGCGTGCCGATGACGCGGTCAGGGTGCAGCATCGCCAGCATGCCGACCACGCCGGCGCCGACGTCGCCGCCCTGCGCGGCGAACCGGTCGTAGCCGAGCCGGCTCATCACCTCGGCGATGGCGCCGGCCACCCGGAACAGGTTGCCCCAGCCCGGCCCGGACAGCGGCGAGAAGCCGAACCCCGGCAGCGACGGGACCACCAGGTGGTAGTCGTCGGTGAGCAGCGGGATCAGGTCGAGGAACTCGACGACGGAGCTCGGCCAGCCGTGCACCAGCAGCAGCGGCGTCGCCTCCGGGTTCGCCGAGCGCACGTGCAGGAAGTGCAGGTCCTGCCCGTCGACGGCGGTGACGAACTGCGGGTACGCGTTCAGCTCGGCCTCCCGGGCGCGCCAGTCGAAGCCGTCGCGCCAGTACTCGGCCAGCTCCTTCAGGTACGGCAGCGGCACGCCGCGCTCCCAGCCGGTGCCGGCGACCTCCGCCGGCCAGCGGACGGTCGTCAGGCGGCGGCGCAAGTCGTCGATGTCGGCCTGCGGGATCTCGATGCGGAACGGCCGGATCTCGTTCATCGGGTGGTCTCCTTCAGCTCGGTCAAGAACGCACGGACGTCGGCGGCCAGCAGGTCGGGCGCCTCCATGGCGGCGAAGTGGCCGCCGCGGTCGAACGTCGTCCAGCGGACGATGGTGTGGTCGCGTTCGGCGAACCGGCGGATCGCGATGTCGGTGGTGAAGTTCGCGATCGCGGTCGGGACCGTGGCCCGCTCCCGCGGCGCCCAGAAGGCGCGGTCGTGGAACCGCTCGTAGTAGGTGTGCGCGCTCGAGCCGGCCGTGTTCGTGAACCAGTAGATGCTGACGTCGGCGAGCAGCCGGTCGCGGCCGACGGCGTCCTCGGGCAGCTCGGCGGCCGGATCGGTCCACTCCTGGAACTTCTCGACGATCCAGGCCAGCTGCGCCACCGGCGAGTCGGCGAGCCCGTACGACACCGTCTGCGGCCGAGTGCCCTGCAGCCGCAGGTAGCCGCTGCCGTCGTCCTGGAACCGCTCGAACAGCGCCACGCGGCGCCGCTCGTCCTCGGTCAGCCCGGCGAACTCGTCCGGGTCGCCGGACGGGAACGTGACGAAGGCGTTCGCGTGCACACCGACGACGCGGTCCGGCGCGAGCCGGCCGATCAGCGGGCCGAGGAATCCCCCGACGTCGCCGCCCTGCACGCCGTAGCGGTCGTAGCCGAGCCGGTCCATCAATGCGGCCAGCGCGGCCGCGGCCCGGCCGTCGGTCCAGCCGGCCTCGGTGAGCGGGCCGGAGAAGCCGTAGCCGGGCAGCGACGGGATCACCAGGTGGAACTCGCCGGTGAGCAGCGGGATCACGTCGAGGAACTCGACGAACGAGCCCGGCCAGCCGTGCAGGAGCAGCAGCGGCAGCGAGTCCGCGCCGTCCGACCGCACGTGCAGGAAGTGCACGTTCGCGCCGTCGATCGTGGTGGCGAACTGCGGGTACGCGTTGAGCGCCCGCTCCTGCGCCCGCCAGTCGAAGCCGTCGCGCCAGTACGCGGCGAGTTCCTTCAGGTAGCCCCGCGGGACGCCGCGCTCCCAGCCGGTGCCGGCGACCTCGACCGGCCAGCGGGTGTTCGCCAGCCGCTCGCGGAGGTCGGCGAGGTCCGCGCCGGGGATGTCGATGCGGAAGGGGCGGATCTCGGTGGAGTTCGTCATGTCTCTACGGTCCCGCCGATCGCGGCCAGTTACGGGCCGCAATTGCTGCCAGAATCGGCGACATGGTGGAAACCTCGGCCCGGCTGCTCAAGCTGCTGTCGTTGCTGCAACTACGCCGCGAGTGGGCCAGCGCCGACCTCGCCGACCGGCTGGGCGTCGCCGTCCGCACCGTGCGCCGCGACGTCGAGCGGCTGCGCACGCTGGGGTACCCGGTCGACTCGACGCCCGGCGTGTCCGGTGGCTACCGGCTCGGTTCTGGGGCGGACATGCCGCCGCTGCTGCTCGACGACGACGAGGCGGTCGCCGTCGCCGTCGGGCTGCGGACCGCCGCCGGCGGGTCCGTCACCGGCATCGAGGAGACGTCGGTGCGCGCGCTGGCCAAGTTGGAGCAGGTCCTGCCGTCGCGGCTGCGGCACCGGGTGGCCGCGCTGTCGTCGGCGACGGTTCCGCTGCCGGTGGGCGGGCCGTCGGTCGGCGCCGACGTGCTGACGGCCATCGCGGCCACCGTCCGCGACCACGAGCGCCTCCGCTTCGACTACGTCGGCCACGACGGCGGATCGTCGCGCCGCGAGGTCGAGCCGCACCGTCTGGTCAACCGCGGACGCCGGTGGTACCTGGTCGCCTGGGACGTGGACCGGTCGGACTGGCGGACGTTCCGGGTGGACCGGATGACGCCGACGATCCCGACCGGACCGCGGTTCGCCCCGCGCGAGGCGCCGTCGGGCGACGTCGCCGGCTTCGTCGCCCGGGGGCTGGACTACGCCCTCTGGAGCTGCCGCGCGAGCCTGCGGCTGCACGCCTCCGCCGACGCCGTCGCGCAGCGCCTGCCGGCGTCGATCGTCGTCGAGCCCGGCGACGAGCACACCTGCGTCGTCCACACCGGTGCCGACAGCTACGAGATGATCGCCGTCCACCTCGCCATGCTCGACGTCGACTTCGACGTGCTCGACCCGCCCGAGTTCGCCGACCACCTGCGACGGACGGCTGCCCGCTACCTCCGCGCCGCGGACACCGCCACCTCGGCGTAGCCGGCGATGTCTACATCGACGTAGACTCGCGTGTATGACGACGACGACCATCCGCGTTCCGCGCGAGGTCCACGAGCGCCTGACGAGATACGCCGCCGCGCACCACACGTCGCTCGCGGGGGCCATCGAGCGGGCACTGGACGCCGAGGAGCGCGCTGCGTTCTGGGACGAGGTCCGGGCCACCATGGGGACCCGACAGGGCATCGCCGACGTGCGCGGAGAGTCCGAGAGTTACGCCGGCTCCCTCAAGGACGGCCTCGACCCGGATGAGCGCTGGGACGACGTCCTGTGAGGGCCGGGCAACACCGGCGGGACATCGGGGGCCGGAGGTCCCCATGGCCCGTCGGTCCAGGCCCGCACCTGGCAGGAGGGCGCCCGACGCCATTGCCCGGCCCGAACATCGAGGTGTCACTGTGAGGGCCGGGCAACACCGGCGGGACATCGGGGGCCGGAGGTCCCCATGGCCCGTCGGTCCAGGCCCGCACCTGGCAGGAGGGCGCACGATGCCATTGCCCGGCCCGAACATCGAGGTGTCACTGTGAGGGCCGGGCACGCTGCCGTTGCCCGGCCCGACGATCGGCAGGTTCCATGAGGCGCGGCGACGTCTATCTCTGCGACTTCGGCGATCCGATCGGCCACGAGCAGGGATACCGGCGCCCCGCCGTCATCGTCTCCGCCGACGCGTTCTCGGCCACCGGGCTGGCGATCGTCCTTCCCGTGACACGCAGCCGCCGCGGCTACGCCACCCACGTCGAGCTGGAGGGCACTCTGCCCGTCACCAGCTACGTCCAGTGTGAGCAGATCCGGCTCGTCTCGACCGAGCGATTCGTCAAGCACGTCGCCGTCGTCGACGAGGTCGACATGATGCGGATCCAGAAGGTGCTTCGCCTGCTTCTCGAGCTCTGAACGCGCACGAGGGCGGTACCCCTGGCTGGGGTACCGCCCTCGTGCGTGGTGGTGCAGGTGGTGCGGCCGGACTCAGAAGTCCATGCCGCCCATGCCGCCGCTGGGGTCGGCCGGAGCGGCCGCGGCCTTCTCCGGCTTGTCCGCGACGACGGCCTCGGTGGTGAGGAACAGCCCGGCGATCGACGCGGCGTTCTGCAGCGCCGAGCGGGTGACCTTGACCGGGTCGTTGATGCCCTCGCCGAGCATGTCGACGTACTCGCCGGTGGCGGCGTTGAGGCCCTGGCCGACCGGAAGGCTGCGCACCTTCTCGGCCACGACCCCGCCCTCGAGACCGGCGTTGACGGCGATCTGCTTCAGCGGCGCCTCGACGGCCACCTTGACGATGTTGGCACCGGTGGCCTCGTCGCCTTCGAGCTCGAGCTTCTCGAACGCCGCCGCGCCGGCCTGGATGAGCGCGACGCCACCACCGGCGACGATGCCCTCCTCGACGGCCGCCTTGGCGTTGCGCACCGCGTCCTCGATGCGGTGCTTGCGCTCCTTCAGCTCGACCTCGGTCGCCGCGCCGGCCTTGATGACCGCCACGCCGCCGGCCAGCTTGGCCAGCCGCTCCTGCAGCTTCTCGCGGTCGTAGTCGGAGTCGGAGTTCTCGATCTCCGCACGGATCTGCGACACGCGCCCGGCGATCTGCTCGGCGTCGCCGGCACCCTCGACGATCGTGGTCTCGTCCTTGGTCACGACGACCTTGCGGGCCTGACCGAGCAGGTCCAGGGTCGCGTTCTCCAGCTTGAGGCCGACGGTCTCGCTGATGACCTGGCCACCGGTGAGGATGGCGATGTCCTGCAGCATGGCCTTGCGGCGGTCGCCGAAGCCCGGAGCCTTGACGGCGACGGACTTGAACGTGCCGCGGATCTTGTTGACCACCAGGGTCGCCAGGGCCTCGCCCTCGACGTCCTCGGCGATGATGATCAGCGGCTTGCCGGCCTGCATGACCTTCTCGAGCAGCGGCAGCAGGTCCTTGACGTTCGAGATCTTCGACTCGACGAGCAGGACGTAGGCGTCCTCGAGGACGGCCTCCTGACGCTCCGGGTCGGTGACGAAGTACCCGGAGATGTAGCCCTTGTCGAAGCGCATACCCTCGGTGAGCTCGAGCTCGAGCCCGAAGGTGTTGCTCTCCTCGACCGTGATGACGCCTTCCTTGCCGACCTTGTCCATCGCCTCGGCGATGAGCTCACCGATCTGCGGGTCGCCGGCCGAGATCGACGCGGTGGCGGCGATCTGCTCCTTGGTCTCGACCTCACGCGCGGTCGACAGCAGCTGCTCGGCGATGGCCTCGACGGCCCGCTCGATGCCGCGCTTCAGCGCGATCGGGTTGGCACCCGCGGCCACGTTGCGCAGGCCCTCACGGACCAGCGCCTGGGCGAGGACGGTCGCCGTCGTCGTGCCGTCACCGGCCACGTCGTCGGTCTTCTTCGCGACCTCCTTGACGAGCTCGGCCCCGATCTTCTCCCACGGGTCCTCGAGCTCGATCTCCTTGGCGATCGACACACCGTCGTTGGTGATGGTGGGGGCGCCCCACTTCTTCTCCAGAACGACGTTGCGGCCCTTCGGGCCGAGGGTGACCCTGACGGCGTCGGCAAGAGAGTTCATGCCACGCTCGAGGCCACGCCGCGCCTCTTCGTCAAAGGCAATGATCTTTGGCATGGGTTCCTGGTCCTCCCATAGCGGGTGGAAGTTCCGGCTCGACGCCCGCGACGGACGGCCGCCGGCACCCGGCTCCTGTCACCGGGCTCCCGCGGCCTCGCCGATCCGAAGTCCTGTCACTCTCACCTCGAGAGTGCTAACAACGTGTTTAGCACTCTCCCCATGAGAGTGCAAGCGCCGCCCTATACCTCGTATACTCGCGGGCTGTGAGTTCCGAACCGGCCGTCCGGCGCATCTCCCGGCGGGGCCTGGTCTGGCGGCTCGGCGTCACCGGCGTGGCCCTGGTGATCCTGACCATGGGCCAGCTCCAGGACACCAACGACTACTTCCCGCTCGGTTCGCTGTCGCAGTACGCCACGCCGCGCGACATGGACGGCACCGTCCGCTCCGTCTACATGATGGCCGACACCGAGAGCGGCGAACGGGTTCGGGTCCCGCTCAACCCGCAGGGCGTCGGCGTCGGACGGGCCGACATCGAGTCGCAGCTGAACCGCATCGTCGACGACCCCTCGCTGCTGCAGGCGATCGCCGAGGCCTGGTCGGAACTGCACCCCGACGCCGACCCGTACGTCGCGCTCTACGTCATGCGCAGCACCTACCAGCTCGAGGACGGCATCCAGCAGGGCGAGCCCGACATCGAGCAGCTGACCTCGTGGGAGGTGCGACGATGAGCCGCGCGCTGGGCGCCGGGCGCGCCGTCGTCGGCTGGTGGACCCGGCCGGTTCCGCTGGCGCGGGTGGCCGTGCTGCGGGTGGCGATCTACCTGTTCGTGCTGTACGACATCTTCCGGCTCACCAACGACGTCATCCCGATGGCGCATGCGCCGGAGCTGTACTACCCGACGTGGGTGGGCCGCGCGCTGCCGCTGCCCGAGCCGTCGCTGCCGCTGGCGCACACGCTGCAGATCGTCATCGTCGTGGGCTGCCTGGTGGCCGCGACGGGGCTGCTGCCGCGGCTGGCCGGCGGCGTCGTCGCCGTCGCCTACTTCCAGTGGATGGTGTTCAGCCAGGGCTACGGCTACGTGTCGCACGACCACCTGGCGCTCATGGTGGCGGTCGTCGTGCTGCCGACCATCGGCCGGGCCCGGTTCACCGACCACGACTCCAGCGAGGCGGCCGGCTGGGCGTTCCGGTGCATCCAGGTGTCGGTCATCGCGACGTACTTCGCGTCGGCCGTCGTGAAGTGGGTGCGCAGCGGCTCGCCGGCCACGTGGGCCAACGGCGCCGTGTTCATCTGGGCGATCATCCGGCGCGGCTCCGACCTCGTCCGGTGGACCACCGACTACCCGTGGCTGCTGATCATCGCCCAGTGGGGCCTGCTGATCATCGAGTTCCTGTCCCCCGTCGTGCTCTGGCTCAAGGGCAAGGCGCTGTACCTGGCGGTCGTCACGTTCGCCGGCTTCCACTTGATGACCTACCTGGCGCTGGGCATCCACTTCCTGCCGACGGTCATCTGCTGGCTGGCGTTCCTGCCGCTGGAGCGCCTGGTGCCGGTGGGCCAGCGCCTGCTCGGCCGGCTGCGCCAGCGTCCGCCGATGCCCACGAGCGCCGTTTGACGTTGGGCCGGCCCCTGCGTTGGGACCGTCCCCCTGCTGCCCGATTGTCTTGGCCGCGCACGCGCGCCTCAAGCGGACTGTGGAGGCGCTTCGCGCCGATGATGACCGCTTGACCCGCGCGCCCGCGGCAAAGAACGGGCAGCTATCAGGGGACGGGGGGAGTGTGGCGACGCCTCCCGCGGCGTTGGCCCGTTACGGTGTGGCGTTGGTGTCGTTGGGCGTCCACCTGGTGAGATTTCACCGTGATTCGGGGGGCCATCACGAGGATTACCCCAGCGTCAACACCCCTACAGTCATGGTGAAGCTCACGGAATCCTCGTGATGTAGGCGATCGCCGATGATCATCGCTGTCCACAGCCCGACAAAGCACGCGAAACGGGCACGCCAACGGCGAGGCGTGCCCACATCCTCCCCGTCCCCCTTAGCGGCCAAGAGAATGGGCAGCAGGGGGACGGCGACGTCAGGGGGACGTCGACGTCAGGGCGCCAGGGACGGCACGCGACGGATTCCGAACCGCGTCCGCAGTGCGCGCTTGGCGGCGTACAGACCGCCCATGCCATGGACCGCGGGCCCGGGCGGGGTCGAGGCGGAGCACAGGTAGACGCCCGGCACGGGTGTGGCGTAGGGGTTCCATCGCAGCGTGGGGCGGGCGAAGATCTGCCAGAGATTCATCGCCCCGGCCGCGATGTCGCCGTCGCGGTAGTTGGCGTTGTGGTCGGCCATCTTCGCCGCCGGGATGGTGTGGCGCTCGACGACGAGGTCGCCGAACCCGGGGGCGAACCGCTCGATCTGCGCCTGTACCAGGGCACCGACGTCGACGGTGGAGCCGGCGGGCACGTGGGCGTAGGTCCAGAACGGCCGCAGCCCGCCCACCTCGCGGCCGGGGTCGAACACCGCGGGGTCGGAGGCCAGGATCATCGGCCGTTCGGCGTGGCGGCCGGCGGCCACCTCGGCCTCGGCGTGCGACATCTCCGCCAGGGTGCCGCCGACGTGGATGGTGCCGGCCCGGCGGACCTCCGGGTGCGCCCACGGCACCGGGCCGGAGAGCACGAAGTCGACCTTGGCGGCCGCGTTGCCCGCCTTGAACCGCTCGACGGCGCGGCGGTAGCCGTGCGGCAGCTGCTCGCCCAGGATGCCGGCGAGGATCCACGGGCTGGTGTCGAACAGGTAGGCACGCGCCTTCGGAAGCTGGGTCATCGACACGACCTCGACGCCCGGATGGACGCTGCCGCCGTGCGCCTCGAGGTCGGCGACCAGGGCGTCGACGATGGCCTGGCTGCCGCCGACCGGCAGCGGCCAGCCCGGCGAGTGTGCGAGCGCGCCCAGCGAGAGCGCGGTGCCGGCGGCGGTGAGCGTGGGAATCCGCGCGATGGCATGCGCCGCGACGCCCATGAGCAGCGCCGGCGCCACGTCGTCCTTCCACCGGCGCCGGCCCAGGCCGGTGCCCTGCTCGAGCATCGACAGCCCGAACTGCATCGCGGTCAGCAGGTCGGGGGGCAGGCTGCGGCGGTCGAACAGGGCGACGTCGACGACGGCCGGCGAGTGCCGCACCAGCGGGCCCATGAGCCGCCGCCAGGCCGGTCCGTCGGCTCCCAGACCCTCGACCGTGCGGTCGAGGTCGCGGTAGGCGATGCCGGCCCGGCCGCCGTCGAGCGGCT
Source organism: Jiangella rhizosphaerae (assembly GCF_003579925.1). GTDB lineage: Bacteria > Actinomycetota > Actinomycetes > Jiangellales > Jiangellaceae > Jiangella > Jiangella rhizosphaerae. Next base: position 9,429 of record NZ_QUAL01000138.1, read on the forward strand.
GCGCGTAGGAGACGTCGGGGTAGGTCAGCCGGACGCCGCGAGCGGCGAGGTCGAAGGCGCGGAAGAACGGCGACGCGGCCGCCATGGGGTGCACCGCCGAGCAGATGTCGTGGACGATGCCGGGCGCGAGGCCGAGGTCGAGCGTGCGGGCTCCGCCGCCGACGGTGCCCTGTGCCTCGTAGACCCGGACCTCCAGACCGGCCCGGGCGAGCACCACCGCCGCCGCCAGCCCATTCGGGCCGGACCCGACGACGACGGCGTCACACTGCTCCGACGCCTGCACACCGTCATCCTACGTCGGCGATCATCACGGCGTGGGCGGTGGTGTCATGTGGTCGTCGTACAGCAGGCGGCCGCTCGGCGCGACCTGGACGCTGGCGTCGCGCAGCAGGAGGTCGCGCAGCTGCTCGGGTGTCATGCCGTTGAGCTCCGCGACGTGGTCGAGGTGCTCGCCCAGCTCGTCGATGGCCTTCTGGCCGCTCATCGGACGGGGCAGCAGGTCGCCCTGGCCTCCCGGTGCGACCGTGCCCTCGGCCGGCGACGGCGTCGAGGTCGCGGGCGCGTCGGACGGCACCGCGACGGAGCCGTCACCGGCGTCGTCGCCTCCGGACTCGCTGGTCAGCCAGACCGCCAGGACGACGGCCAGCGCCACGACCACGACTGCGGCCGCCACCGCGAGCACGCTGCGGCGCCGGTCCTGCGAGGTGGTCTCGGGCACGTCGGTTCCTCCTTCGTGAGTCTGACGCACGGGGCGCGGCGGCGGTTTCGTGTCGTCGGGTGCGCAGACGCGGACGGGGCCCGGGACGCGTGGTCCCGGGCCCCGTCGCAGGGGTCGGACGTCAGCCGGTCACGCTGCGCCGGGTGCGCGCGTACAGCGCACCACCCAGGCCGAGCAGCAGCAGACCGGCGGTCAGGACGAACAGGTTCGTCGACGTACCGGTGTCGGGCAGGTCGTCGCCGTCCTCCGTGCCGCCGTCGCCGCCGTCGTCGGTGCCACCCTCGCCGCCGTCGTCCGAGCCGCCCTCGTCGCCGTTCGCGACGTCGACGGTGAACGACACCGGGTCGGTCTGCGCCGAGGTGACGCCGTTGATCGACTGGACCGCGGTGACCGAGCACTCGCCGTTGGGGAGGTCCTGCTCGGGCGTGAACGACCACGCGCCCTCGCCGTCGACCTCGGCGGTGCCGGACCACGTCTCCTCGCCGCAGGTGACGCTCAGCTCGACGGACGCGCCGGGCAGGCCCTCGCCGGTGAAGGTCGGCGTCGCCGTGGTGGCGGTGTCGCCGTCGACCGGCCGCACGATGGTCGGCGGGTCGACCGGGACCACGACGGTGACCGACGCGGTCTCGGGCACCTCGATGGTGCCGATCGTCTGCTGCGCGGTGATGGTGGACTCGCCGTACGGCAGGTCGGCGGTGAGCACGATGCTCCACGTGCCCTCGTCGTCGGTGGTGCCCTCGCCGACGACCTCGTCACCGAGCGTGAGCGTCACCGTCGAGCCGGGCTCGGCCGAGCCGGTGATCTCGACCGGCGACGGCTCCACCTCGTCGCCGTCCTCGGGCGAGATGATCGTGATCGGCAGGGCCTCGAACGCGGCCGCCGTCCCGGTCACGGTGTAGTTGCCCAGGCTGCCGTACTCGGTGTAGCCCGAGCCGTTGCTCGGCGTGTTCTCGGCCGGGTCGCCCTGACCGACGCCGCTGACCCGCACGTAGTACAGGCCGGTCTCGAGCTCGGTCTCGATCCGCGCGTCGAGGCCGGAGGCGGTGCGGTCGGTGGGCGAGCTGGCGAGGTCGGTGGCCGCCTCGGGGTTGGCCTCGGCGACCAGCTCGCCGGCGGCGTCGATCAGCTCCAGCCGGATGTCGAGGTTGCTGCCGACGGTGGCGCCCTCGGCCGCCACGGTGACCGGGCCGCCGTCGGTGACGAGCGTGAACACGTCGCGCTCACCGGACTGCCCGATGACGCCGGCGGCGGTGAACTCTCCGGTGGAGTTGTCCAGCGCGGTGCCGTCGTCGAGCACGTCGCCGTGGTCGTCGGCGGCGTACGCCGCACGGCCGCCGTAGTGGAACTCGAGCGTCAGCTCGTCGCCCACCTCGGCGCATGGGTCGTCCGCGGGGCCGGCCGGCTTGAACGCTTTGTCGCCCGGCTGCGGGTTGTTCGGGTCGACGGCGTCGGTGCAGAAGACGTCGGTCCACATCGTGTCGCCGTCGTACACCGCGAAGGTCTGGATCGTGGCGTCGGCGGTGATCTCGGCGAGGTCGTCCTGGCCGGGGTTGGTGGCGCCGGCGTAGTCGCCCGGCGACCACTGCGACAGCGGCGTGGACCACGGCGCGCCCATGATCGGGCCCCACAGCGAGCTCGGCTCGGCCAGGGTGTCGCCGTAGTACTCGTCGTTGCCGATGCCGTCGTGGGTCAGGTTGAGCGTGTGGCCGACCTCGTGCGAGACGATGTTGCCGACGTCGGGTGCGTTGCTGTCGCGCGCGACCGGGGCGAAGATCATGGCCGGCGACAGGAACTCGTTGCCGAACCCGCCCACCCAGGCCCGCCCGCTGGCCTGGTCGGCCGGTGCGATGTCCGTGGTGTCGGTGACGACCGCCGTCATGCCGTACTCGCCGTCGTCCGGCGACGTCTTGTACAGCGCGTCGGCGCCAGGGTCCGTCGTGGTGACGTTGACGTCGAAGGGCGCGTAGTCCTCCGCCACCCGCGCCCACACCTGGTACACGTAGTCGGGGTCGGAGGCGGCCGCGTTGGGGGCCAGCTCGTACACGTCCTCCTCGTAGTACCGGTTCCACTCGGTGTTCTGGATCGTCGCACCGTCGAAGTCGAGGTAGACGGTGTACGGCGCACCCGGCTTGGAGCCGCCCTCGGGATCGCCCGGGACGTCGGCGGCGGGGGTCGCCTCGGCGTGCTCGTGGTCGTCGTGCGGCGCCTCGAACCGATCGGTGTACGACAGCGTGCCGCCGTCGCCGACGATGGCCTGGCCCGACTCGACCAACTCGCGCACGACGTCGACCGCCAGGTCGGCGCGGTCGGCCGCGACCTCGAGACTACGAGCCCCCACCTCGTCCGACTGGACATCCACCAGTTCGGTCAGATCGTCAGTGGCGTTCGCCGGCACGGCGCCGGCGAACGCGAGTGCGCCCGTCCCGGTCACCGCCACCGCGGCCAGCAGCCGCCGCGTGATCGTGCGATTCATGAATTCATATCTCCTGAAGATTCAATGAAGCTCAGGGCACATGCTCGCGGTACGCTAGCAGACCCGATTTTCCACTTCGACCCTTCTCGCGGAGATCAGCTCACGGGGAGCGGGGGTCGCCGGTTAGGCTCTTGCCCATGCATCGCAAGGCGGCCCGGGGGCGTCGTAAAGCATCCCGCCGGAAGACCCAGCAGCCAACGCCCCAGCGCAACGTCGTCGCACTCATCGCTGGTGGCGTCGGCGAGCTCATGCTCACCGCCGGGGCCGTCGTGCTGTTGTTCGTGGTCTACACGCTGTGGGGCACCGGCATCCAGACCGCCAACGCCCAGGACGACCTGCGCGACCAGCTGGGCCTCGACGCCGGGCAGATCGAGAAGGACCCCATCCCCCTCGACGAGCTCGAGGTCGGCGACGCCTACGGCATCATCCGCATCCCCCGCTTCGGCGAGGACTGGGAGTGGATCATCGTCCAGGGCACCGAGGACGCCGACCTCAAGAACGGCCCCGGCCACTACCTCGACAGCGTCGACCCCGGCGAGATCGGGAACTTCTCCATCGCCGGGCACCGTTCTGGTCACGGCGAGCCGTTCGCCCAGTTCCCCGAGCTGCAGGTGGGCGACATCATCGAGATCGAGACCGCCACCGGCACGTACCTCTACGAGCTGGACAGCGCACCGAACGGCGACCCCGACGGCAACAAGATCGGCATCAGGGACAGCTGGGTCGTCGACCCGGTGCCCGGCGAGGGCGACGAGGCCGAGCCCACCGAACGGCGCATCACGCTCACCACGTGCTGGCCGCGCTGGGGCTCGTCACACCGTATGTACGCGACCGGCATCCTGATCGGCGGAGAGGAAGTCTAGACAGATGTACGCCTGGATCTGGCGGCACCTGCCGGGACCGTGGCCCGTTCGGCTGCTCATCTACCTGATCCTCATCGCCGCGATCATCTACGCCCTGTTCATCTGGGTCTTCCCCTGGGCCGAGGACGCCTTCAACATCAGCGAGGTCACCGTCGGCTGACGACGGTGACCTCGGCTGATGGTGGTTGCTGCGGTCAGCCGCCGGCGACCGCCGGGATGACCGACACCTTGGCGCCCGCGGGCGTCGGCGTCTGCAAGCCGTCGGAGAAGCGCACGTCGTCGTCGTTCACGTAGACGTTGACGAAGCGGCGGATCTGGCCGGTGTCGTCGAGGACGCGCGCACCGATGCCCGGGTAGGCGGCGTCGAGCGCGCCGAGCACGTCGGCGAGCGTGGCGCCGTCAGGCACCTCGACGCTGACGTCGGACTCGCCCTTGGTGTAGGTGCGCAGGATCGTCGGGACGCGTACGGCGACGCTCATGTTCAGCCTCCGTTGACGAGGCTGTGGAACGCCTCGGTAGTGGGTGCGATGGTGCCGGCGGGGCCGACCACGGACGAGACGGCGTCGAGCGTCTTGAGCCCGTCGCCGGTGTTGAAGATGACGGTCTCGGCGTCGGGGTCGAGCTTCCCCTCGCGCAGCAGCTTGGCCAGGACGGCGACGGTGACCCCGCCGGCGGTCTCGGCGAAGATGCCCTCGGTGCGGGCCAGCAGCCGGATGCCGTCGACCACCTCGTCGTCGCTGACGTCCTCGACGGCGCCACCCGTGCGCCGGGCGACGTCGAGCACGTACGGGCCGTCGGCGGGGTTGCCGATGGCCAGGGACTTCGCGATGGTGTCGGGCCGCACCGGGCGGACGACGTCGTGGCCTTCCTTGAACGCCGTCGCGACCGGCGAGCAGCCCGTCGCCTGCGCGCCGAAGATGGCCGGGGCGTCGCCCTCGACCAGGCCCAGCTGGACCAGCTCGCGGAAGGCCTTGTCGACCTTGGTCAGCTGCGAGCCGCTGGCCACCGGGATGACGACCTGCCGCGGCAGCCGCCAGCCGAGCTGTTCGACGGTCTCGTAGCCGAGCGTCTTGGAGCCCTCGGCGTAGTAGGGCCGCACGTTGACGTTGACGAACGCCCAGTCGTCGTGCTCACCGGCCAGTTCCGACGCCAGCCGGTTGACGTCGTCGTAGTTGCCCTCGACGGCGACCAGCGTGGTGCCGTAGACGGCACTCGTCACGATCTTGGGCTGCTCGAGGTTGCTCGGGATGAAGACGTAGCTGGTGATGCCGGCCCGGGCCGCCGCCGCGGCGACCGCGTTCGCGAGGTTGCCCGTCGACGGGCAGGCCAGGACCTTGAAGCCCAGCTCACGCGCCGCCGCCAGCGCGACCGCCACCACGCGGTCCTTGAACGAGTGCGTGGGGTTGGCGGCGTCGTTCTTGATCCACAGCGACTCGAGGCCGAGTTCGCGGGCGAGGTTGTCGGCGCGGACCAGCGGGGTGAAGCCGGGGTCGGTGTTCGGGATCTCGGTGACGCTCTCGGGGACCGGCAGCAGGTCGCGGTAGCGCCAGATGGACCGCGGGCCGCTCTCGATGCGCTCGCGTGTGACGGTGCCGAAGTCGTAGGCGACCTCCAGCGGCCCGAAGCACTCGAGGCACGCGTAGTAGGGGCCGAGCTCGACGGTGGTGCCGCACTCGCGACATGACAGGTGCGTGGCGCGCCCCAAGGAGGTGGTGCTGGTGACGGTCATGCTGCAGCGGATCCCTTCTCATCTCTCCCACCGGGTTGGGGCGGGCCGGAATTGGCACCGTCACCGCGCAGGCACGCGGACGGTTGCCGGAGCTTCGACGGGCCGGTCCCTCGGCTCCTCTGGATGAGGACAACTGGTTGTCACCATACGTGCCGGTTGTGGATCCAGGCAGCGCATGTCCACGATGCGGGACAGTTTTGTGTCACATCGTGGATGCTTGGTACTCGGTCAGCCGGCGCCGTGACGGCGCTTCCCGTTGACGACACGACCCTCGAGCTCGTGCGTCCGCGCTGCTCGAGCGAGGTACTCGTGGAGCGCATCCAGGGCCTCATCCTCGAGCGAGCGGCCAGACCGCTCGGCAAGGCGCTGCAGCGCCGCGGTCTCTTCCTCGGTGAGCGTGACGGAGATCTCCACCTCGCGATGGTGGCAGCGCTACCGGAGCTCGCGCCACTCGTGCCCCCTAGGAGCACCTTGGCAAGGCTGGCCACCCTGGAGGTGGGACGAAACGGACACCCGAGCAATGGTGAGCCTTGCCAAGCACGTTGCCAGGCTTGCCAAGGGCGATCAGGCTCGGTCGAGCGCGGCAAGCTCGCGGAGGAGGTCCTGGACCCCGGGCGGGCCGGGGACGACGATGTCCGCCGCGGCCCGCAGCTCGGCGGAGGCCTCCTCGGCGTCGGAGCAGACCACCAGCCCCGCGCCGATCTCGCCGGAGGACGCCAGCTCGCGCACGGCGGCCACCGCGGGCAGGTCGCCGAGGTCGTCGCCGGCGTAGAGGACGGCGGCGGCGCCGGTCTCCTCGACCAGCGACCGGATCGCCAGGCCCTTGTCGACGCCGACCGGGCGGAGCTCGAGCACGAACCGGCCGGGCGTGACCTGGAGCCCGGCCTCCGACGCGACGGCGTCGGCGTGCGGGCGCAGCTCGTCGAGGGCGGCCGCGGGGTCGGGGGCCGATCGCGTGTGCAGGGCCACGGAGTGCTGCTTGTCCTCGACGGTGACGCCGGGGCGGTCTGCGGCGAGCTCGGCCACCCGTCGCCGGGCGAGGTCGACACCGTCATCGCTGTCGGGCGTGCTCAGCGTTCCGGCCGACCAGCGCTGCAGCCCGTAGTGCCCCAGCACCACCAGCCCGGGCACGTCCTGCAGCGAGCCGAGACCGACGGCGTCGGCGGCGGGCCGGCCGGTGACGACGGCGACCCGGGCGACGCGCGCGGCGACCCGCGTCAGCACCTCGGCGGTTCCCGGCAGGGCGACCGCCCGCGCGGGGTCGGGCACGATCGGCGAGAGGACGCCGTCGAAGTCGAGGGCCACGAGGGTCCGGTCCAGCAGCCCGGACAGCCGCCGCAGCTCGGGCGTCACTCGGACTCGACCTCGTCGAGGTAGTCGTCGGCGAGGACGATGACCAGACGGGTGTCGTTGAACGGCTCGACGTTGGGGCGGACCCGCCCGATCTCAGGGAACTGGGCCACCAGCGCGTCGGCGGCCTCCTCCATGCCCTCGGGCACGTAGACCGTGGTCTCGGGGACGTTGCCGGTGAACTCGCTCATCGCGGCGACCTCCCAGCCGCCCTCCTGGAACCGCTCGCTGGCCCGCTCCTCGAGCCCGGCCTCGCTGGTCTGGTTGAGCACGCCGAGCGGCTCGCGGACCTCAGGATCGGCAGTGACCGGGTCGGACGGCGCGTCCGTCGGCTCGTCGGTGGGGTCGCCCGTGGGTGCGTCGGTGGGCGGTGCCTCGGTCTCGGGCGGCGCGTCGGTGGCCGGCGGCTCCGTGGCCGGCGGTTCCTCCCCGGTGGTGTCGCCCGCCGCGACGTCGTCGGGGGTGCTGTCCTCGGTGTCGTCACCGAAGTACCAGAGCAGCGCCAGGACGACCGCCACTGTGCCGACGAGCGCGACGAGTGACGGCCAGAGCCGCTGGAGTCGGTCACTCATCGTCACAGGATGCAGAGCGTACGCCACACGACGTGCCCGAAGCGAGGCACTCGGCTCTGGCGTCCTTGATCAAGATCAGCGACACTGTCATATGGACTGGCGCGGCCGCTCATGCCTCCGCAGCGAGCGGGCGCCCCGATTGCGTACGCAGCCGCCGCGACCGCTGCCGCCGCAGCCGCCGTACCAGCAGGGGGTCCTGCGCGAGCGCCTCGGGCCGGTCGATCAGCGCGTTCAGCACTTGGTAGTAGCGCGTGGCGGAGATTCCGAACTCGCTGCGTATGGCTTGTTCCTTCGCGCCTGGGTACTTCCACCAGCGGTGCTCGAAGTCGAGGATTTCGCGCTCGTGGTCGTCCATACCCGCCATCGTAGGCAAGGGGTGTGACAGCCATGCAACACAGCTCGGTTACCGTTGTCGGCACGAGGAGGCCCCATTTGTCCACGACTGGAACGAGTAGCTTCGTCGTAGTCGCCAATCGGCTGCCGGTCGACCGCGTGTCGACGGCCGACGGCGCGACCACCTGGCGCAGGAGCCCCGGCGGACTGGTCACCGCCCTGGCTCCGGTCATGCGGGCTTACGACGGTGCGTGGGTGGGCTGGACCGGATCGCCCGACGACGCACCGGAGCCGTTCTCGACCGACGACATGGACCTCGTGCCGGTCCCGTTGTCGGCCGAGGAGATCGCCCTGTACTACGAGGGCTTCTCCAACGCCACGCTGTGGCCGCTGTACCACGACGTCATCGTCCAGCCGGAATACCACCGCGAGTGGTGGGACGCCTACCGCACGGTCAACCAGCGCTTCGCCCGGGCCGCCGCCGAGGTGGCCGCCGAGAACGCCGTCGTGTTCATCCAGGACTACCAGCTGCAGCTGGTGCCGCAGATGCTGCGCGAGCTGCGGCCCGACCTCAAGATCGGCTTCTTCCTGCACATCCCGTTCCCGCCCACGGAGCTGTTCGCGCAGCTGCCGTGGCGGCGGCAGATCCTCGAAGGCCTGCTCGGCGCGGACCTCGTCGGGTTCCAGCGGGCCGGGGCCGCCCGCAACTTCGAGTCCCTGGCCGAGAACTTCACCTCGGCCGTCCTGCGCGACGAGACGCTGGTGCTCGAGGACGGCCGCGAGGTCTTCTCCCGGGCGTTCCCCATCTCGATCGAGGTCGAGGAGGTCGCCCGCCTGGCCGCCGATCCCGAGGTGCGGGCCCGGGCCGCGACCATCCGCGAGGAGGTCGGCTCGCCGAGGTACATCATGCTCGGCGTCGACCGGCTCGACTACACCAAGGGCATCGGCCACCGGCTCAAGGCGTTCGGCGAGCTGCTCGCCGACGGTGCGGTCACGCCCGAGGAGGCGGTGCTGCTGCAGGTCGCCACGCCCAGCCGCGAGCGCGTCGAGGCGTACCAGACGCTGCGCGACGACGTCGAGCTGCAGGTCGGGCGCATCAACGGCGACTACGGCCGCATCGGGCACCCGGCGGTGCACTACCTGCACTCCTCCTACGACCGCTCCGAGCTGGTCGCTCTGCTGCTCGCCGCCGACGTCATGGTGGTGACGCCGCTGCGCGACGGCATGAACCTGGTGGCCAAGGAGTACGTCAGCGCCCGCGCCGACCTGCGCGGGGCGCTCGTGCTGTCCGAGTTCGCCGGCGCCGCCGACGAGCTCGGCGAAGGCGCGTTCCTCGTCAACCCGCACGACATCGACGGGCTGAAGCGCACCATGCTGACGGCCATGCGGCTCGACCCCGCCGAGGCCGAGCAGCGGATGAAGCTGTTGCGCGACCGCGTGACGAGCCACGACATCGCCCGCTGGGCCACCGAGATCCTGACGGCGTTGCGGGCGATCTGATCCCCGAGGGGTCAGCGGCGGCCGTCCTCGCCGTCCGGATCGACCTCGGTGTAGGCGAGCCAGGCCTGGGTGTCGGCGGCGTCGACCGGCTCGGCCGCGGCCGCCGGCTCGGACAGCGCGGCCAGCCGGCGTTCGGCCGCCTCGGCGTTGCGCAGCTCCATCTGGGCGACCGCCATGAGATCACGCAGGCCCTCGGCGCCGAACCGATCGCGCACGTTCATCACCGCGGTGGTCACCATGGGATCGACTTCGGGGGTCTGCGGCTGCAGTCGAGGGTCCATCGAGATCACTCCTGGGAACGTTGAGAGTCGGGACGTACCGTAACCCGGCCGGGCTCATCCAGGTGTGGTACCCCTGGGACCGAGTGTCATCGGCGGGCCGCCGTGACAGGATCGCGGGACATCGACGATGATGAGGGCTGCACAGGCCAGAGTGACACGGGGGTGACGTCCGGCCTGCCCGGAGTTCCCAACGTTACGGTGGTCGATTGCTCCCACGACGGTTCGCCCTCGTCCGCCACGTCGACTACACCGGTGTGTCCGGGGTCGGGGTGGTGGCCTACGGCGTCGTCTTCGCCGACGGCCACGTCGCCCTGCGCTGGGCGTCCGCGCACCCCGCCACCAGCCTGTGGAGCTCGCTCGACGACCTCGTGGCCGTGCACGGCCACGGCGAGGCCACCAGCATCGAGTGGCTCGACCCGGCCACCGACCCGTTCGCCCAGCCGATGGCCTCCCGCGGCGCCGGACGGCGGGCCCGGCGGGTCCAGCCCAGCCCCGTCCTCCCCGAACCGGTGGTCGAGCCCGACGTCACGCGGGAGACCCGGCCGATCCAGTTCGACCCCGAGCCGGACCTGCCCGAGCCCGCGACGCCGGAGTCTGCGGCGCCGGCGTCCGCGGCGCCGGAGCCGGCCCCGCCGCCGTCCGTCGCGGCCGAGCCGCC
>NZ_QUAL01000143.1 GCF_003579925.1 Jiangella rhizosphaerae
TGGCGACCCCGGCAGCGGTCCGCTCGCGCGGCTCGCGCCGCTGCCGGCCGGCGCGCCGGCCCGGCCGGCCTTCGCCGCGGTGGAGCAGCGGTACGCACCGTACCTGGTGACGCTGGCCGACATGGTCAACGACATCGACGACTCCGACACCGAGCTGAGGGGGTTCATGGCCGGCGGCTGGTGGCGCACGCCGAGCGAGCCGTTCAACGCCCGCATCATGGAGCACGTCGCCACGCTGGCCTGGTTCCACGGGGCCGACCGGCCGTGGAACCCGTACCGTCACGACCCCGCCCTGCTCGCTCGCCTCGACGCGGCCATCGGCTACTACCTGCGGCTGCAGCACGACGACGGCTCCTGGCCGGAGTACTCGCCCGACGAGCGGTCGCGGGCGGCGACGGCGTTCGCGCTCGGGTACCTGAGCAAGACGCTGCACGAGCTGCGCGCGGCGCGCGTCCTGCCCGACCGCGGCGCCGAGATCAGCGCCGCGCTGCACCGGGCCATGACGTGGTTCCTCGACCCCGGCAACACCGGCATCTGGCAGGACGGCATGGTCGAGTTCGCGAACCAGCCCGCTGCCGGGCTCGCCGGCGCGGCCAAGGCGCTGAACCTGGACCCCGACGCGGGGTTGCGCCGCCTGCTCGACGACCGCATCGCCTACTTCGCCGCCCACGCGCAGAGTCCGGCCGGGTTCCTCTACGAGCCGCGCGGCATGGACATCGCCTACAACCTCAACGTCACGCTCACCGAACTGCACGAGATCCACACCGAGGTCGGCGCTCCGGTGCTGCTGCCGGTGGTGCGCCGGCTCGCGGAGTGGCTGGCCTACACCGTCGTCCCCGAGCCCGACGGCGCCGGGCTGGTCTCGTTCGCGTCCGGCGCGGCGCGCACCCCGATGTACTTCCTCGACGCGGTCACGCCGGACCGGCAGCAGCGCGACCTCGGGTCGGTGTTCTGCCGCACGGTGCCCCAACTGCGGGTCTTCTATCCCGCCCGCGAGGACCGGGACGCCCAGCGGGCGGCGTGGGCGGCGGCGCCGGAACCGGTCGCGCCGCTGGCGCCGGGCGACACCAACCCCCGGATCCCGGCGAACATCCCCTACGGCGAGGGGTACCCGACCCGCCGGCAGCGCGACGTGGCGATCGCCGGGCTGCCGGCCGTGCGGTTCAGCCGGTTCACCGAACTGCGGGTCGACCCGCAGGACCAGCACTACCTGTTCCTCCGGCGCCCGTCGTACTACCTGCAGGCGTTCCTGGGCACGCGGCCCAACGGGGTGGTGCGGGCGGGCCTCGGGCTGCTGTGGCACCCGGCGGCGGGCACGTTCGTCCACGGCGGGCAGAGCTCCAACACCGAGTGCTGGGCGACCGTCCTCCCGAACGGCGGCACCGACGGGGCGTCCAACCTGACGCCGGCCTACCACGACGGTCCCGTTGCCGCCGGTCCGGTCGTCGCGCCCGACCAGGTCGCGGTGGTCCGCGGCGACCTCGGCCTGCGCTGGACGACGACGGGGGGCAACGTCACCGTCGCCGCCCTGTTCACCGACACCGGCCTGGTCCGGGAGATCGCGACGACGATGGACGCGGTCGAGCAGGTGCCGCTCGTCCTCCGGCCGGACGACGACGTGCGGTGGTCGACGGGGTCCGAGGTGGTGTTCGGCGCGCCGGCGGCCGCGACGGCCACCTCGCTGACGATCACCCGCGGCGACGTCACGCTGACCATCGACTGGGGCCGCGAGGCCGCCGCCTCGGTCACGCCCGCCGCCCGCACCTACTTCCTGGACGCCTCCCGCCGGCTGCACGTCCTGCGGGTCCCGCACGGCCGCGCCGGCCGGATCGCCTACACATTCGCCAGCGGGTCCTGGGCGTGAGTAACGTTCTCGAGCCGGATTCGGCCTCACCGCGCGACTCACACTCAGCTCGAGAAGCAGGCCACGCCCGGCCCGCTGGCATCGCCCCACGGCCGCCTCGGGATTGACCCGCGGGTGATGCTTGATAGTTGCGTGTCGGTTGATCCTCGACGCCCGTCGCAGCGCGCATGAGGCACGAAGTTGGCTCGCAAGCTGGCGACTCGTAGCAGACTGAGGCGATGACCGAGATCAGGCCGGCGGTAAACGCGGATGCTGCGCGGTGGTTGCTGCAGGCCGAGGTCGATTGGCGGGATCTTGTTCGGTACGGCCCGCCAGGCTTCGACGTGTACGTGCGGATCGCCTTCGCCCCGGGGGCCGATGATGTCGACCCGGCAGGAGAAGATCCTGCCCTTCGTGTAGCCCTCGCGACGTTGGCCTCGTACACGGCCACGCCGGCCCGAGGGTATGCGGCGGTCTGGGAGGGCTGGGGCGGGGAGCCGGTTCCTCAGGCGCCACGAGTGCCGATTCCACATCGAACGATGCTGCTGTTCACCGGTCCTGTCGGGGTGCTCAGGGACGCACCGTCCGTGGCCTGGTACGGCTCCGTGGAGGGCTGTCAGGAACCGCACCTCGTGTGGCCGGAGGATCAGGCCTGGTGCGTGGCCTGCGAGGTCGACGAGGAGATCGAGTTCACCGTGGGGTGCTCTGTCGACGCGTCGCTTGCGCTGGCTGGAGCCCTTCCCGGTAGCGTCCGACGGCTGCGCTATGGGGAACCGGCGCCGTTGTATCGCGACCCCGCCTAGCGCTGTCGCTTGCGCATCGGCAGATCCGTGACGCCCAACTGCGCGGAAGCGATGGCGCCGGCATCGAGTCGCCGGCGGCGATGGTTGCGTGCCGCAGGCCGCGATGGGTGAGCGATCCGGGTAGCCAGGACGACACCGATCCCTCACCCATCGCGGCCGCGCTGCAGCGTCGGCGATCTCGGCGTCGGCCGGCAGCCCCACCGACGAGACCGGCCCGGACATGAAAACAGCTCAGAGGGCGACCCTCTGAGCTGCTGGGCTTGCTGGCGGTCCTGACGGGACTTGAACCCGCGACCTCCGCCTTGACAGTGCGGATCGGGCTCGCCGTCCGCTGTCGTCCGTTGCTGTCGGTGGTTCATTCGCGCAGGTCAGGACGGCGGCTGCTATCGGCCTTTGTTCGCGGGCGGTGCGGGTTCTGATGCCTCTTCGCTGCCTCGTCGCTGCGCGGCCACGTGGCCCGCCTTCACGCTTGTGCGTCCTCATCAGTTAGTCGCCCCCGGCCGGTGCTGGAACACCGGGCCGGGGACTTGATCCCAACCTGAACGAGCAGGGAGAGACCCGTGGTCAAGCTACCCGAACCCGATACCCGAGAGATCATTACCCGCGAACCCTTCGTCGAGGAGGGCGTCGGCGAGATGGTCGCGCACATCCTGCACGGTGACGCTCACATCGATGTGGTGATCAAGCCGTTCGAGACCGAGATGTACGCGCAGTTCGATCTGCTGCCGAAGGAGGCCCGCCGGCTGGCAGCTGATCTGGTGCGGATCGCGGATGTGGCGCAGCAGGCGATGTGGACGCCGATGCTGCTCGCCAACGTCCGGGAGCGGTACCTACCTGGCGCGACCGATGCCGAGATCGTCGAACAGCTCAATCGCATGGTCGAGCGCGATGGAGGTCTGGAGCTGATGAAGCCGGGGGTGCTCTACCCGCAGGACGGCTACACGCTGAGGAGCCAGGCCCACAGCGAGGTCGTCGACCGAGTCGCAGGCGTGCTGTCGGAAGCCGGCGTAACGCTGGGCGAGCTGGAGTCCGTTGTCCGTGATCTGCGCAAGATCCAGCGCGCCGAGACCGAGGACGCCTCGTGACGGCCGCAGACCGGGAGGACTGCCCGGTGAAGTGGTGCGACGAGTCCGGGGTCCACACCGTGCACCGGCACTATGTGCAGTCGATCGCGGCCGACTCCGGACGCTGGGTCCTCGGCGTCAACGTCGTCCGCCCGCACAGCTCGACGACCGGGGTCGAGCTGACGACCGTGCCACGTCATGGTCGCAGCACCGTGGTTCGCCTCGGGACCCATGAGGCCGACCTACTGCACGAGGCGATCCGCGAGGCCGTCGAACGCATCCAGCGACGAGCTGGCCGCGACGCTCTCTGACGATGTGCCGGCTGGTCCCGTCGCATCGGCTGCTGGTGCGACGGGACCAGACTTTTCTACGCCACTAGCTGCGACGACGCGCGACGCCTTCCGAGCGTGCGTCGTCTCGACTGAAAGTGAGACTGCTGTGTCTGCTGAGCTTCTGCCGTACGCTGGGACTATGTCCGAGATGCCGGTGCAGGACGCGAAGGATCACCTCAGTGAGGTGATCAGCCGAGCCACGTCCACCGGGGAGGTCATCTACCTGACCGACCACGGCGAGCGCCTGGCCGCCATCATGCCGGCCGAACGCGCCGCCGTCCTCGATGGTCTGCTGGCCGTTGAGGAGTTCGAGGCCGAGCACGGACCAATCCCCGCCGACGAGGCACGTAAGGCGCACGACGTGCTGGTCCGCGAGGGCGTCATTACTGACTGATGGGCATCACTTACGACACCGGCGCGTTGGTCGCGGCGGAAGCGAACCGTGTCGACATCTGGGCCTTGCACCGTGACGCGCTGCGCCACGAGATCCGCCCCGTCGTCCCCGCCGCCGTCCTGGCCCAAGCGTGGCGCGGCGGCCCGCAGCACCAGCTCTCTCGCCTCCTGCGTGGCTGCAAGATCGAGCCAATGACCGAACAGCTCGCGCGCGAGGCCGGCGCCGCATGCGCAGCCGCGAGAACGAGCGACGTTGTCGACGCCACCGTCGTCATCTCCGCGCTCTCACGCGGCGACCTGGTCGTCACAAGCGATCTGGGCGACCTTGCTCGCCTGAGCGACGCACTCAACGTATCGCTGCGCCTTCACGGCATCTGACAACGTCCGCTCATGTATGCCTACAGTCCGGGCGTTGTTGCACTGGCGGGCAATCAATTTCGCAGGCGTAGCTCAATATCGCTGCGGATCTTGTCGATTAACTGGACGTTTTGGTTGGCGACCGCCTCGCTTGGCGTGGAGGCTACCAGGGCTGCAACCTCGGCCTTTAGCTTCCTCTTCGTCTCGTCAGTCCATTGCTTTCCAGCATCCACAAATTCCCCCTCGATGCGGTCTGACCATTTCGTACGAGCTCTTCGAAATTTGCCCGTTAGCGAGATTCCGTACCCGTTTTGGAGAAGGTCGCTGTATAACTCCGAATTCAGGATGTCCTCAAACTCGGAATTCCTCATACCGACGGCCCTAAGAAAGGTCACATCCCTTTCCTCCAGAATTCCCCTAGACTTGGCTGTCTCCGCAGCGTTCCGACCTTCGTCATCGTAATCGAGGAGAACGTACGCATCGCACACCTGGCTAGCCAAATGGGAAAGATGGAACGCCAACTTCGATGCGCCTCCCATTGCAATGAATGCCGCCCGACCCTCCTTTGCCGCTTGGCCTATTTCCGCAGATCTATTCGAGAGGATAGCCCTAAGGGCCGTCGCGTCATGATCGCCTTCAACGAGGACAACCAGTTCCGCGGCTATCAAGTTGTCGAATACGCGCACGCCAAGGGCACTTCGAACCTCATGCATCCGCTTTGCCGGCCTCGCACTATTGTGCTGTACGACGATGTTACTAGATATCTCCGAGCGATTAACGATGATTGGATTGTGCGTCGTCACGATAACTTGTTGGCTGTCTGCCGCGTTTCGTAGCGTTGATCTGAGTGCATGTACGGCGTCCGGATGAAGGTGCGCCTCGGGTTCTTCGATTGCCAACACCATCGTGGCTGCCGATGAACGCTGGATAGCGAGGTGCTGCATGAGCGACAACGCTGCCAAGCTCTGAACTCCGTCGCCCTTATCCCGAAGACTTGTCTGCACCCCGTCGTCGATAAGAATGTCCTCTGGTACAAGGAAAGTGCGCTCATCGGTGAGTCTGATTTGTACGCCTTGAATGCTCGGAAGAAATTCTCCGAGCGCCTTGAGGAGGGAGTCCTGGACTCCGTCGATTACCGGCTGGCGCAGCTCGCGGATCTTCTGCAGGGCCGCCTGATATTCCTCATTATCCTCAAGCAACCGAAGCTCGGCCTGCACTAGACTCCGAACGGCATCCCGGGCGCGTGAGTGGGTTCTAATTGCTAGGATGCTGTGGAAGTCGATGCGCTCACTGATGAACCGCGCAATTGGGCCCGCATTCTCTCGAAGCTTCGACTTTCCTGGCCCGCGCTTCAGGATATCGAACTCGGCGCCCTTCTTATCTAAGTACCATTGAGTGATTAGCGTCTGATTCAGATGTACGCCCGTCAGGTCGCGCAGTTCCGCCATCTCATTTTCGTCGAGCGCGAACGAAAGGCGGATCGTCGTACGCCCACCGGGTTTCTTAGGTTGTAGAACTAGCGGATAGTCCCGTTCCCACTCGTAGGCTGCGTCGCGCTCGCGTCTCATCTCCGGGTCCACGCGGTACGAATGGAGCCGTCCGGCTACGCTCATCGGCAGGCGTCGGACCGAAGGTTGAAGGTTCTGGCTAGTCCGCGCAAAGCCCTTAATTAGATCGACGCCTAGAACCGTGGCGCGTAGAAGGTTGCTTTTCCCCTCATTATTCGGTCCAACCAGAACCGTAAAGTTGCTGAGCTCGAAGCTCTCGGCGCTTTGGATGCTGCGGTAATTATTCACGCGCACGCTAGCAAGTCTCATGCGCGGACCGTAGCGCTTGGGTAGGACTCATGCACGCGGAGGCCTACATCACGACGTCGTCCTCATGGCTGCCGGTCGTTGGCTGGAGCGGAGCGGGTCAAGGGCCGGCGAAGCCGATCACGTAGTGACGACAAAGTCGCCCTTGACGCGCGGAGCGGAGGTCAAAGAATGGCCGCGATGAGGGGGACGGCGCTCGGTGACGCGCCTACGTGGTCTGAGTCGGTGTCGGCCAGCTCGTGTGCACGCCTGGTCCGCGCCCGGAACGGCCGCCAGGCCGCACGCCCGGCGCGTGGCCGGGCGGGCTGCGGCGCGCTTGCGCGCCGCCTTGATCCCAAATAGCTCAATCCATCAGTGTGCGGCGCGGAAGTCGAGTCGTGTCACGGCCGATACTGGACGATTCGCGTCCCAATGCTTACGTCAAGGCGGCGGTCGGATGGGTGAGCCTGGCTGGTGACCGCTTCACGAACTTGTGCGATGGCGAAGCTTCGTGCCGATCGGCGAGGACCCCGTTACGCACTGAGGGCCTCCGGGGTAGCCTCGTCCAGGGACGGGCCAAAAGGATGTCTTCGAGGTGAGGAGTGCCAATGCGGCCGCCGGAGAAGTTGACTCCAGCGTTACAGGAACTGCTTGAGAACGTGGACGCTGAACGCGACGAGTTTCTGAGCCTGGGGGATTTCGGTGAACAAGTGAACGAAAGGCTTCGCCGAGCCTTCCTGCCCGATATGATTAGTGACACTTTGAATATTGAAGGCGTTCACGTAAATCCTCGCATCACCCTCGCGGTCCTGGATGGGCTTGCGCTAGCAGAGGCGGATAAGTACGTCGAGGTAGAGGTACGCAATGTGATTGACGCCCATTCACTGGTTGATACATTGGTTCGGGAGGGTTATTCGCTAACCCCGGACCTCATAAGACAAGTGAACTTCCAGATTGAGAAGGAAATAATTCCAAGCGCTGGGTCATTCCGGAGCAAGGATGTCCAGATCAGTGGGGCGCAGATCAAGCCCCCCGCGTTCGCATATGTTGAAGCGCGAGTGCAAGAGATATGCGACTCATTTTCTGCGTATGATCATCATCACCCAGTCGTACTAGCGGCGTGGATTCACCGCGAGTTGGCCGAGGTTCATCCGTTCGAGGACGGCAATGGTCGCACTGCCCGACTAATTCAGGACTTGGTACTAGCTTCGGCAAGATTTCTGCCCGTTGGCATCCCGGCGTTTCGACGTCAAGAATATTACGACGCGCTGCAAACGGCTGATTTCGGTGATCTGGAACCTCTCATTGCGATGATCGCCAACAGCCAACTGACTGCGTTGACCAAAGCGCGACGAGTTGCCAAAGACCCAGGCGTACGCAAGGCAGCGATCTCGCGGCTACTACAGGGTCGCAACCAGGCGGCAACGCGAGCTCGTGAACGCGAGTACGAACTGTGGCGTCGCAGGGTCGAAGAGCTTGTTGAGGAGACTCAGGTTTGGGCAGCCGAGCTCGAACGTGAGGTCGAGGGCGCCCGGCTCATGCGCGTCAAGTTGTGGGATCCCCTCCCCCTGGACGCATGGCAAGAGATTCGAGACCGGGGATTTATCCGAAACTCTTGGATCGCTACGATATTCATCAGCGAGCCTGCAAGTCCGGGTTTCAGTATCCTGCTTGCCGCCAAGAGAATCGACAAGATTACAACACTCGATCTGCGGGACCGCTATTCTGAGGTCGCACTGCAGGTAGTCGTCGCCGACGGCGAGAATCGTTACGACTTCCATTACGCCGATCCCTATGTGACTGTCCGCGCAATTTGCCCTTCGGAGGGCGGATTCGAGGTGTTAGCCAGCGTCCCCGGGCCTGCGGGCGCATCGAAGCGTGTTACGGCGACCGAGGCAGTCGAGGCGCTTCTCACCGGCGCCGCATTGAAGGCGGGTTGGAGTTCTTAGCCTTCATCGCCGTTGGCGACGAAATGCTCTTGTCGGGACGGGAGGAGAGTGGCCGCCGCACCCTGAGCGGAGTGTGTGGTGCTGGTTACACCATGCCCGCTGTGAAATTTCGAGCGAAGGGCGGTTCGCGTGGCGTTCCAGAAGAGTGACAGCCTCGGTCAGCCAGCTTGCTGACGTCTTTGGACGCGTTCTGAGGCTTCGCCGCGAGGCCGGTCAGTCGTTGCGGGGCGGGACGGGGAGCCGATAGGAAAGGACGTAGCGGTCGGAGGAGACCACGATGTCGGCGGTCTCGACGGGCCGGCTCTTCGCGAAGTATGTGCGTTCGATCGCGAGGATGGGCACGCCAACCGGAACCTTCAGTGTCTCTGCCTCGTAGGGGCGTGCTGACCGTCCGGTGACGTCTTCGACGACGTGGGTGATGTGGATGCCGATGGCATCCATCCGAGGCACGACGCCGGTGACGGGACCACCTTCGGGTTGTTCGACGGGCGTGCCCTCGGTGATGGCCAGCGGCTCGAACGACGTCGACAGCATCGCCGGCTCGCCGTCGGCGAAGAAGCGGTAGCTGGTGCGCATCACCGGGTCGCCGGCCTGGATGCCGAGCCGGTCGGCGATCGTCTTCGATGCGGTGGTTCTGCGGGTCTGGTACTCCCACTCTGGCACCTGGCCGGACGCTCGCGCGGACGCCGCGAATGGCGATGCCTCGGGGCGCTCGCTGTACAGGTCGCCGACCACACGGGTGCGTTGGGGTCGCTGGGCTCGGACGAAGCTGCCGCGCCCCTGCTGCTTGACCACGAGTCCTTCGGACCGGAGGACTTCGACGGCGTTGCGCACGACGATGCGTGAGACGCCGTAGTCGGCCATGAGGTCGGCTTCGCTGGGCAACCGGTCCTCGGCCTGCAACGTGCCGTCGAGGATCTGGCTGCGGATGTCGTCAGCGATCTGCAGGTAGGCAGGGCGACCCCTGAAGTCCGCCACAGGCCCTCCCCTCTACTCGACAGAACAAGTCTTCCACCTGGGCGACCGCCCGCGTAACTGTGGCGGTCAGCGTGGCGTGTCGGATTCCACGTGTCCAGTCGTCCTACTTGTTATAACGTGTTGAGTGCTGGATGGAGTCATCCCCTATCCCCGGAGGTCACGATGACGACCCAGAGATTCGCCTCGGCCATGGCGGCGACGCTGCGGCCGTTGCGGCTGAACTTCGCCCAGGTGTGCATCTGGTGCGGCTACCGGTGGTGCGCGTCGGCGCGCTGCATCGGCCTGCACGAGCGGTCGGTGTGGATCGTCTGCATGGACTGCGACGGCTTCGGCGTGCTCGGCCCGCTGGACGCCTGCCACTGCGTGCACGGGCTGATGGAGGCCACACCGGCCGTCGATCCCGCCGAGCTGCGCCGGCCGCTGCCCGTGTACCGCCCAGAGGACGACGAGCCGGAGTTCATGGTCACGCCGCGCCCGGCAGGGCGGTCGTGATGGTGCTCGGCCCGGCCCTCTCCGACGAACTGGTCCGCAGCGCCGCCGTCCTCCTCGGCGCCTGCGTGCGTCCGGTGCTGTCGCGGGTGACCGACACCACGACCGGAGACGTGCGGACCGTGACGATCGCGTGCGGCGCGACCCGTGAGGCGGTCTGCCCGTCCTGTGCGGAGCGGGCTCGCCGGCTGCGGATGCAGCAGTGCCGCGAGGGCTGGCACCTCGACACCGAACCCGAGCTCGACGACCAGGACGACGCTGAGAGCGACGACGAGACTCCCACGGACGACGACGAGGACGACGCGACAGAGCGGCGTGTGCGGTCCACCAGGCGGCGTGAGGACGTGCCGGACCTGCCTCGGCTGCCGGTCTCGGGCCACACCGTCGGGCGGACCTTCGAGGCACCGGACGGCAAGACCTACCGGCCGTCGATGTTCCTCACGCTCACGATGCCGTCCTACGGCCGCGTCACTGACGAGGGCGTGCCAGCTGACCCGCACCGGTACGACTACCGGCGCGCCGCGCTGGACGCGATGCACTTCCCGAAGCTCATCGACCGGTTCTGGCAGAACCTGCGCCGCGCCACCGGCTACAACGTGCAGTACTTCGCCGCCGTCGAGCCGCAACGCCGACTAGCGCCACACCTGCACGCCGCCATCCGCGGTGCCATCCCGCGCCAGCTCATCAAGCAGGTCGCTGCCGCGACGTATCACCAGGTCTGGTGGCCCGGCATCGACCACGTCCACCACTACCGCGACGGCCGGCCGGCGTGGGACGACGAGCAGGGCGGCTACGTCGACGACGGCGGTTGGATGCTGCCGACCTGGGACGAGGCGATGGACTACGTCGACAACGGCGACGGTCTCGACGTCGGCGAGGAACCCGAGCCGGTCCACGTGCTGCGCTTCGGCGTCCAGGTCGACCTACAAGGCATCCTCGCCGGGACACCGGCCGCTGACCGCCGCGTCGGCTACCTGACGAAATACCTGACCAAGTCCATCGCCGAACCGCTCGACACCGACGACCCGAACCGCATCTCGGCCGCTCGCCGCGCCCACATCGACCGGCTCGCCGAGGAAGTCCGCTGGCTGCCCTGCTCGCCCACGTGCGCAAACTGGCTCCGGTACGGCACCCAGCCGAAGAACGCCAAGCCGGGCATGGAACCCGGCCGCTGCCCATCCAAGGCCCACGACCGCGACCACCTCGGCCTCGGCGGCCGCCGCGTCCTCGTCTCGCGCAAGTGGACCGGCAAGACGCTGACCGAGCACCGCGCCGACCGGGCCGCCGTCGTCCGGGCAGTCCTCACCGAAGCCGGCATCGAGATGGACGACCACGACCAGCTCTCGACAACCGCCACCGCACCCGACGGCAAGCCCCGCTACATCTGGACACCGGTCCGACCCGGCGACCCCGACGCACCCTCCTACGTGTGGGCCGTCGCGAAGTCAATCGAGCAGCGCCGCCGCTGGCGCGAGCAGTACGACGCCGCCAAACAGGCCACCGGACCGCCGTCCGGCGATGTTTCGGCAACCGACCCCTCCCCGGAAGGAACCCCGCTATGCCCGACAACGTGATCCGCCTCGACGCCCTCGTCTACTCCGTCGCCGAAGTCGCGGAGCTGCTGAACCTCGCCCTCGGCGGCACCTACGCCCTCGTGCGATCCGGGGACATCCCGGCGCGCAAGCTCGGCGGGCGCTGGGTCATCCCCAAACAGGTGTTCCACGACTGGCTCGAGGACGTCACCGTCGAGCCCGACCCGGAGCCCGGACCGCTGCTCCCCGGCCAGGACGGGCTGTTCTGATGGGCTTCGTACGCAAGACGACTGCCGGGACCTATCGCGCCGCGTGGCGTGATCCGTCCGGAGCGCAGCGGTCCAAGTCGTTCCCGACCAAGCGCGAGGCGTCCCGCTTCCTCGCCGAGGTCGAGTCGGCCAAGAACCACGGGCTGTACGTCGATCCTCGCGCCGGGCGGGTCCGTCTGAGCGACTACGCGGCGACGTGGGTCGCTGGACGGGCGAGCGCCACCACGACCACAGTGCGGACCGACTCCGTCCTCCGGACCCACGTGCTGCCCCGCTGGGGGTCGGTGCCGCTGGACAAGATCGACCACTCGTCGGTCCAGCGCTGGGTCTCGGAGCTGAACGCCACCCGCTCGCCGGCCACCGTGCGGAAGTGCTTCCACGTGCTGGCGGGCATCATGCGGCTCGCCGTCCGTGACCGACTGCTGGCCTTCAACCCGTGCGAGGGCGTCCAGCTCCCGGCGATCCGTCGTTCGGACACCGACGAGCGCACCATCAGCCGCGAGGCGTTCGTGAGCCAGCTCCTACCGGTCGTTCCCGAGCGCCATCGCGCCCTGGTCGCACTGGCCGGCGGAACCGGGCTCCGGTGGGGCGAGTGCGCCGGCCTCCGCTGGGACGCTGTCGACCTGGACGCCGAGGAGGTCCACGTGGTGCGCGTCGCGGTCGAGGTCGCCGGGGCGGTCACGACCAAGCCGTTCCCGAAGTCGCGCGCCGGTCGCCGTGTCGTGCCGCTGCCACCCTTCGTGGTCCAGGCGCTCCGGGGCCACCGTCGCCGCTACGGCCAGGGCGACACGGGCGAGGTGTTCACCAACCAGGCCGGGGGACCGGTCCGCCGCACGCTCTTCCGCGTGCGGATTTGGCGTCCCGCGCTGGTCCGGGCCGGGCTGCTGGGCAAGGTGGTCCAGGAGGGCGAGCGGGTGTACCGGGGCGTCTGGCAGGACGACGCCGGCCGCGAGGTGACGGAGACCTTCGAGACCGAGGCTGCCGCCGTCAAGGAGGTCGCTCGCCGGGCCTGCGGAGGGCTACGGTTCCACGACCTGCGCCACTCGTACGCGACGTGGCTGGTGTCCGACGGCGTCCCCGTCAACGACGTCCAGCGGGTCATGGGGCACGAGCAGGCGACGACGACGCTCAACCTCTACACGCACGACTCGGGAAGCGCCCGCACCAGAGTGAGGGGACTGTTCGATGCCTTTTCGCTGCCTCGGCCCGCCGACGAGACCGAGTCCGGACATGAGAACAGCTCAGAGGATGACCTCTGAGCTGTGGGTGTTGCTGGCGGTCCTGACGGGACTTGAACCCGCGACCTCCGCCTTGACAGGGCGGCGAGCACTCCGAGCTGCTCCACAGGACCTTGCTGTACTGCCGTGCCCGATGTTGCTGCCGAAGCAGAACACCGCATCCCCAACGGGATTCGAACCCGCGTTGCCGCCTTGAAAGGGCGGAGTCCTAGGCCGCTAGACGATGGGGACCAGATCTGACGACATGGCCCATGGCTCGTCGCCGTTCGGGACGTTGAAAGCATAGGGTGACGCGCTCAGTTCTCCAAATCGGGAGTTGGCGAGGGGTCTTCGGGGCCCTGAGCGGCGCCGTCGTCCTCGCCGGCCTGGTGGCGGTCGATCTCGGCGCTGGTCTGGCCGAGGCCGCCGAGGGTGAGATCGTCCCAGGCCACCAGGGCTTTCGTGTCCGGATCGAAGTAGAGCACCGACAGATTGACCGGAGTGGGATCTTCGTCACGTAGCCCGCGCAGCCCGGCGCCGCCGGTGGAGCCCTGCACCATCACGCGGGTGCCCTCGTCCAGCGTGTAGGTGTCGCGCTTGTGCGCGTGGCCGGAGAGCACCAGCGGGGCGATGCCGTCGAACAGTTCGGCGTGGCTGGGGTCGTGGAAGACGATGACGTCCGGCGGCGGGTCGAGCTCCTCGGCCGCCTCGGCGAACTCCTCGGTGCCGGAGCGGATGAGCTCGTCGGGCACGCCGCGGACGGACTTGTCCGGCGTGAACCGGGGGTCGGGCGCGCCGACGAACCGCAGCCCGGCCACCTCGGCCGGCTCGCCGTCGAGCACGA
This sequence comes from Jiangella rhizosphaerae, assembly GCF_003579925.1. GTDB lineage: Bacteria > Actinomycetota > Actinomycetes > Jiangellales > Jiangellaceae > Jiangella > Jiangella rhizosphaerae. The sequence continues at coordinate 13,864 of NZ_QUAL01000143.1, forward strand.
CGGCGTTGGGTGCGGCGGCGACGGCGGCCGCGGTCGCGACGGAGTCGTGGTTGCCCTTGACGAAGACGTAGGGCCGGCCGAGGTCGGCGATGGGGCGCACGTAGGAGCTCTCCAGCGGCGTGCCCTGGTCGACGATGTCGCCGCTGTCGACGATGGCGTCGACGTCGTACTGCTCGGCGACGGCGTCGATGATGTCCCACGCGGCCGGGTTGAGGTGCAGGTCCGACACGTGCAGCACCCGGATGGTGTCGTCGTTCGGCTGGAACGTCTGCAGGTTGAGCGTGGTGTCGTAGACGGCGGCGACGTTGGCGACGAAGCCGGCCAGCTGGTCGGCGTAGGCGTCGAAGTTCGTCGCGATGTCCTCGGCGTTGCCGATCAACTGCGGCGCGGCGGCCAGCGGGCCGGTGTAGGCGGGCTCGCGGACGGCCTCGGAGTCGAACGTCAGCGCCGTGAGCCCGTAGCTGCCGAGCACCGCCGCGGCCGCCACCCCGGCCGCCAGCGCGGTGCGCCGGACCGACCGCAGCACCAGCGCCGCCGCCAGCGTGCCCCCGATGACGGCCGTGAGGGCGGCCCGGATCGCCGCGTCGACGATGACGTCCTCGATGCCGGCGGTGATCTGCTCGTCCAGGCCGGACAGCGAGTACGGGTCGTCGACGTAGCCGCTGAGGCCGTCGAGGTCGACCTGGCGCACCGAGATGTCCAGTGTCACCGGGCCGGAATGGGTGTCGAGGACCACAGCGCCGACGGGGTCGAGATGGATCACCGACTCGCCGCTCAGCGTCGGCCGGAACGCGACGTCGATGGCCAGCGGGCCGACGTAGGTCTGCGTGGTGCCGGCGACGGTGAGCGCGATCCAGGCGCCCGCCAGCGCCAGCACGACCGGGCTGAGCAGCATGAACGTGCGGCGCAGCCACGAGGGCCAGCTCGCCGGACGGGTGTAGTCGCGCCACACCCGCCGCCGCAGCCGGTCACCCGGCGCGCTCGTCTCCGTCGCCACGTCCACGCATCGTTGGTAACACATTTCCGCCCCCGCAATCGGCGGGCGCCGGTCCGGCAGGCGAGACTGGTGCTGTGCTGGAGCTGACCGAGGCGGAGTTCGAGCGGCTGGTGTCCGAGGCGATCGACGAGATCCCGCCGGAGCTGGCCGAGATGATGGACAACGTGGTGATCCTCATCGAGGACGAGGCCCCGGACGATGCTCCGGAGGTGCTGGGACTGTACGAGGGGACCCCGCTGACCGAGCGCGGCGAGTGGTACACCGGCGTGCTGCCCGACACCATCCGGCTGTTCCGCCTGCCGATCCTGCGCATCTGCGAGACGCCCGACGACGCCGTCGAGGAGGTGCTGATCACCGTCGTGCACGAGGTGGCCCACCACTTCGGTATCGACGACGACCGGCTGCACGAGCTCGGCTGGGCGTGAGCTAGCCGCGCACGCCCGCCGGCACGCCGTCGAACAGCCTGGTCGCGTTCGCCGTCGTGGTCGCGCGCCAGCCGGCGACCGTGTCGTCCAGGCGGGCGAGCTGCCGGGCCACGCCCTCGGGCGGCGTGAAGCACGAGCCGCTGCCGTAGACCACCCGCCCCGACGGCGACGGCCAGACGCCCGACGTGCCGAGATCGACCCACAGCCGGTCCAGCTGCGGCGCGAGCCGCACGCCGTCGTCGGCCAGCAGTTCCAGCCGCGACGCCAGCAGGGGCAGCACGGCGCCGGCGTCGCCGACCACGAACCGGATCCGCGGATGGCGCGCCAGTACGCCGGAGAGCACCAGGTCGGCGACCGCACGCACGCCCTCGAAGACGAACTCGATCAGCGGTCGCGGGCGGTCCAGCGCGACGTCGCGCCAGTTCGGCGGCGAGGTCGGATGGAGCAGCACGACCGCCTCGCGTTCGTCGAGGAACCGCCACAACGCCTCCAGCCGCGGATCGCCGGGGTACCGGCCGGCGGCGTTCGTCAGGACGACGACGCCGTCGGCGCCGAGCTGGTCGAACGCGTGCCCGGCCTCGGCGACCGCGCCGTCGAGGTCGGGCAGCGGCAGGGCGGCGAGGAAGCCGAACCGGTCCGGCCGGCGGGCCACCGACGCCGCCGCGGCCTCGTTGACCTGCCGCGCCAGCACCCGCGCCCGGACGTCGTCGCCGAAGTGGACGCCCGGCGACGACACCGACAGGACGGCGCGGGCGATCCCGTGCCGGTCCATCAGGTCCAGCTGACCGTCGGCGGACCACCGCGGCCAGCCGGGCATCCCGTCGGGGGCGCGATGCCCGGCTCGGACGGCCGCGGCCACGTAATCCTCGGTGAGGAAGTGCGCGTGCACGTCGATCAGCGTCATGCGGCGCTCGGGTGCAGCAGGTCGTCGAGGCCGATGCGGCGCAGCAGTTCCGCGCGGACGCGGTCGGCGACGGCGTTGACGACGACCGAGCCGTCGTCGGACGGGTCGATGTGCACGCGGAACGGGCGGCGGCCCTTCTCGGTGCCGACGACGTCGACGATGGCCCGGGCGACGTCCGCGACGTCGGCCCAGTCGGGCTCCAGCTCGGCGAGCCGCTGCGCGACCTGCTCCATCAGCTGCGGGTACTTCCGCTCGTAATCGGCGACGACGGCGGTGTCGGCGGGCGACCCGCTGTGGGCGAAGTGGTTCGTGCCGTGGGTGAACGCGCCCGGGACGATGATCGTGGTCTCGATGCCGAACCGCGACAGCTCCAGTGCGTAGCTCTGAGCGAGCGCGTCCATCCCGGCCTTCGCCGCGAAGTACGGCGCCAGGTAGGGCGGGGTGCCGCCACGGGTGCTGGAGCTGCCGACCCAGACGACCAGGCCGTCGTTCTGCCCGCGCAGCACGGGCAGGGCCGCGCGGTTGAGCCGCTGGGTGCCGATGACGTTGGTGTCGTAGAGCTCGGCGAGCTGCTCCGGCGTGAACGCCTCGGCCGGGCCGGTGACCATGTGGCCGGCGTTGTGGATCAGGACGTCCAGCCGGCCCTGCTCGCCGGCGACGGTGGCGACGGCCTGCCGTGCGGACTCGTCGGAGCTGACGTCCAGCTCGACGGTGCGCAGGTCGACGCCGTGCTCGGCGGCGTATGCCTTGGCCTCGGCCGCCGCGGCGGCGTTGCGGCCGGCGATGTCGCGCATGCCGGCGTAGACGACGTGGCCGGCGTCGGCCAGGGCGCGGGCGGTGAGCGCGCCGAAGCCGCTGGACGCGCCGCTGATGAGGATCGTGCTCATGGTGGGTCTCCTTTGCGGTGGACGGGACGGGGTCAGATCGCGCCGCCGTTGGCGTACAGCGTCTGGCCGTTGATCCAGCGGGCCGGGCCGGCGAGGAACGCGATGACCTCGGCGATGTCCTCGGGCCGGCCGATGCGCTCCAGCGGCGGCTCGGCGGCCATCCGGTCGAGCAGCTCCTGCGGCTTGCCCTCGAGGAACAGTGCGGTGGCGGTCGGGCCGGGGGCGACGGCGTTGACGGTGATGTCGCGGCCGCGCAGCTCGCGGGCCAGGATCAGGGTGATGGCCTCGACGGCGCCCTTGCTGGCCGCGTAGGCGGAGTAGCCCGGCCGCTGGAAGCGGGTCAGCGAGCTGGAGACGTTGATGATCGCGCCGCCGGAGCGGACCCGCAGGGCGGCCTGCTGGTCGACGGCGAAGGTGCCGCGCACGTTGACGCGCAGGTGGGCGTCGAGTTCGCCGAGGTCCAGCTCGGCCAGCGGGGCGAGCCGCATGATGCCGGCGGCGTTCACGACGACGTCGACGCCGCCGAACACCCGCTCGGCCTCGTCGAAGAGCGCGGCGACGGAGTGCTCGTCGGCGACGTCGACCTGGACGGCGACGGCCTGCCCGCCGGCCGCGACGACCTCGGCGGCGGCCTGTTCGCCCTCCTCCTTGGCGCCGCCGTAGGTGACGACGACGGCGTAGCCGTCGCGGCCCAGGCGGGCGGCGGTCTCGCGGCCGATGCCGCGGGAGCCGCCGGTGACGATCGCGACGCGGGGAGTGTTCTGGTCGGTCATGGCCGGGTTCCTTCCGGATCTGAGCTGTCGTGCTGACAGTTCGTGCCTGATGTGAGAGTCGGGTCAGGCAAAGATCACGAACGCTCTCCAGTCGACTTGCGGACTGGACCGAGGACTCAGGGGGACCTTCGGCCCCCCATCGCCCGTCGGTTTTGCCTGACCCTCCTCGATCCTGAAGCCGGCCAAAGCATCAAGACAAACGAATCTCTTCGATGTCTGAATCAGTTTCAGCGATGCAAGTCCGCGCCGGCGACCGTCCCGTCCAGCAGCCGGACGTGCTGCATCACGAGCCCGAGCAGTGCCCGCACGGCCGCGGACGGGCGGCGTTTGCGCAGCATGGCCACGTGCACCGCCCACTCGAACGACTGCCCGTCGACCCGCAGGATCCGCACGTCGCCGGCCAGCCGGGCCGCGTACTCGGGCAGGATCGCCACCCCGACCTCGTGGCGGACGAACGCCGCGGCGTCGTCGACCCCGGCCACCTCGACGGCGATGCGGCGCGAGATGCCGGCGGCCTCGAACACCTGGTCGGCGATCGCCCGGTTGGTGAAGCCGGGCGGGAAGTCGACGAAGCTCTCGTCGGCGAGGTCGGCCAGGGCGACCCGCCGCCGGCGGGCCAGCCGGTGACCCACGGGCACCGCCAGCACGTTCGGCACGCGGACCAGCTCCCAGCTGGCGAGGTCGCGGTGCGGCGGAGCGGCGAGGGCCAGGAACGCGACGTCGCAGTCGCCGGCCAGCAGCGCCGCCAGGTTGCCCGACGAGCCGGTGGCCTCGACCCGCAGCTGCAGCTCGACGCCCGGATAGCGGGTCCGGAACACGCCCGCGACGGCCGGGAGGTCGACCAGCGCCAGACCCCCGAGCATCGCCACCCGGACGTGGCCGCGCAGCCCGCTGCCGAGCTCGTCGACGACGTCACGGGCGCCCTGGACGGCGTCCTGCACCGCCAGCGCCTCCGGCAGCAGCGCCGCGCCCGCCTCCGTCAGCACGACGCGCTGCGCGCTGCGCTCGAACAGCGTGACCTTGAGGTCCTTCTCGAGCGCCGCGATGGCCGCCGAGACCGCGCTCTGCACCACGTGCAGCCGCTTGGCGGCCAGCGTGAAGCTCTTCTCGTGCGCGACGGCGACGAAGTACTCCAGCTGCCTCAGCTCCACGAGGCCAGTCTGGCGTAGGAAGAATGGTTCGGGCGCCGGGCCGGGAACGCCTCTCGGCGCAACGGCCGCTCGTAGCGGCTATAAGTGGGACCCGGGGTTACCACGGCCCGCCGCCCAGCGAGAGCCCCGAAGGGCTGTCGCCAGTACCTGAAACTACCTGATGCCCGTGGTTGTTCCCAGCGTTACGGCGTGGGAAGGATCACCTTGACGTCGCGCCGCCGGGCGGTTCGTCCCGGTCAGGGCGCGGACATGCGGCGGGCGAGCTCGACGACGGCGGCCCGCTGCGTCGCGCGGTCCATGCCCTCGGCGCCGACCGTCATCCGGACCACGTGCGGTGCGACGAACCACCAGTCGACCAGCGCCATCACGCCGTAGAGCAGCTGCCCGGCGCCGATCGCGGCGGTCACCAGCCCGCGGCGCTGGGCGTCGGCGACCGCCGCGACCTTGTCGTGCTGCAGCGCCGCCCGTTTCGCCTCCGCGACCGCCTCGCCGCCGCTGGCCAGCCCCTCCCAGTGCAGCAGCCGGAGGAAGTGCGGGTGGTCGGTGTGGTGGTCGAACAGCCGCCCGGCGTAGTCGCCGAGGTCGCCTGCCTGCTCCGCGGTGAGCGGGACGGCGGCGGCGAGGCGCTGCAGCTCCCGCTCGAGGACGGCGCGGAACAGCCCCTCCTTGTCGCCGAAATACTGGTAGATGCGCTCCTTGTTGATGCCGGCGGACCGGGCGACGCGGTCGACGCGGGCGCCGGCCGGTCCGTGCTCGGCGAACTCCTCGACGGCGGCGTCGAGGAGGCGGCGGCGGGTCGCCTCGGTGTCCCACGGCATGGGAGCACCGTAGCAATCTCCAACCGTTCAGTTGCTTTTTCTCGCATCCGGGCGCAAACTCCAACCATGCAGTTGGAAAATCGTCCGCCGTCCGTCCACCGCCGCGCCCTGATCATCTGGCTGGCCATCTATCCGCTCGTGACCCTGGGGCAGTTCCTGCTCCGCCCGCTCACCGGCGACCTGCCGATCCCGGTCAGCACGCTGGTGCTGACGCTGCTGGTCGTCCCCGTCGCCGTCTACGTCGTCGTCCCGGCGCTCACCCGGGCCGGCGTCCGGCTCAGCGCCGGACGATCACGCCGCGCGCGACCAGTTCGATCGTGAGCGCGACCGCGGCCGTCTCGACCGCCAGCAGGGCCACCAGCACGAACAGCTGGACCGCACCGGCCTGGATCGGATCGGCGCCGCCGATGAGCATGCCGACGAACGCGCCCGGCAGCACCACCAGGCCGACGGTGCGCGTCTGGTCGAGGGCGGGGATCAGCGCGGTCGCCGCCTGCGAACGGCCGATCTCCAGGGCGGCGTCGCGCGGCAGCAGCCCGACCGACAGCGCGGCCTCCACCTCGCCGCGCCGGGTCTCCAGCTCGTCCAGCGCGCGCCGCCCGGCCAGCGCGGCCGCCGTCATCGCCCCGCCGATCAGGATCCCGGCGACCGCGATGACGGCGAGCGGGTCGGCCGGGAGCACCCTGGTGGCCAGCAGCGCCAGGACGACCAGCAGCGGGCCGGCCGCCACCGGGACCGCGGCCCACGTCCAGGACCGGTCCCGGGTCATCCGCCGCCCGGCCGTGACGGTCGCCGTCACCAGCATCACCAGCACGAACGCCGCCGTCAGCGGCTCGACCTCGACGACGGCGGCGAGCACCAGTGCGACGACGGCGAGCTGGGCCACCGCGCGCACCGCCGCCGTGACCACCCCGCGGTCGTGACCGAGGCGCGCGACGGCGCTCACGGCGACGGCGACCACGACGAGCACCGCCATCGCCACGGCCAGGCCCGGACCGACCGGCAGCAGTGTCGACGACATCTGGTCACCGTAGTGTGAGGACATGGTGAGGTTGACGAGGATCTACACCCGCACCGGCGACGACGGCACCACCGGGCTGGGCGACTTCAGCCGCACCCGGAAGACCGACCCGCGACTCGTCGCCTACGCCGACGCCAACGAGGCCAACGCCGCCATCGGGGTGGCCGTCGCGCTGGAACGGTCCGGCACCGGGGGCGGCGGTCTCGGCCCGGACGTGCTCGCCGTCCTCCAGCGGGTGCAGAACGACCTGTTCGACGTCGGCGCCGACCTCTGCCTGCCGCTCAGGCCGTCGTACGAGCACGAGCCGCTGCGCGTCCAGGCCGCGTGGATCGACGAGCTGGAGGCCGACTGCGACCGCTACAACGCCGAGGTGCCCACGCTGACGTCGTTCATCCTGCCCGGCGGCACCGTCACGGCGGCGCAGCTGCATGTGGCCACGACGGTGGTGCGGCGGGCGGAACGGTCGGCCTGGCGGGCGGTCGAGCAGTACGGCACCGGCGACGACGGCGGCGTCAACCCGCTCACCGCCACCTACCTCAACCGCCTCTCGGACCTGCTGTTCATCCTCGCCCGGTACGCCAACCGGGCCGCCGGCGACGTCCTCTGGCAGCCCGGCGGCGGCCGCGCGGAACCGCCGCGACGGCGATAGCCTCGAGATCATGAGGCTGACGAAGTTCGAGCACTCCTGCGTCCTCGTCGAGGACGGCGACGCCCGCATCGTCGTCGACCCCGGCGGCTTCTCGCACGGCTTCGAGTCGCTGACCGGGCTGACGGCGGTGCTCGTCACGCATCAGCACCCCGACCACCTCGACACCGGCCGCCTGCCGGCGCTGCTCGCGGCCAACCCGGAGGCACGGCTGTACGCCGACGCCGGCAGCGCGGCCATCCTGGCCGAGTCGGGCATCGCCGCGACGGGCGTGCAGCCGGGTGAGCGGCTGCACGTCGGCACCACCATCGACGTGTTCGGCGGCCACCACGCCGTCATCCACCCCGACGTGCCGGTCATCCCGAACGTCGCCTACCTGGTGGGCGGCCGGTTCCTGCACCCGGGCGACTCCTTCACCATCCCCGACGTCGACGTCGAGATCCTCGGGCTGCCCACCGCCGCACCGTGGCTGAGGGCCGGCGAGTCGGTCGACTACCTGCGGGCGCTGACGCCGAACGTCGCCATCCCCATCCACGAGGCGCTGCTGGCCGTGCCCGACCCGTTCTTCGGCCTGTTCGAGCGGCTCGCGCCCGAGGAGACGGAGCTGCGCGTCCTGGCCGCCGGCAGCTCGTTCGAGGCCTGATTCCGACGAACCGGCGCACACAAGGGACAATGGAGACGTGACCGAAGGCAGATCCGAGCGCCACCGGCGACCCCAGCTGCGTCCCGACATGCCCGATCTGCTCGGCGACCCCGATCCCGCCGACCGCACCGCCGTCGCGCACGCCACCGCCGCCGCCGTCCTGCAGGCGGCCCGGTCCGAGCCCGGCACCGCGCCCCGGTTGCTGGACCTCGCCGACCGCCTCGGGCTGGACGAGATGGCCGAGCTGTGGCGCGGGTCCGGCTCCGACACCCTGCCCGGCACGCTCTGGTCGCTCTACCTGCTGCGCAGCTGGGTGCACCGCAACGGCTCCGAGGCCGCCCGCGTCTTCGCCGTCGGCGAGCGCGTGGCCGAGGTCTCCACGGCGGTCGCCGGCGTCGCACACCCGCCCGGCCCCGCGGAGGTCGCCGCCCTCGGTGACGCGGTCTTGACCAGCGCGTTCACCGGCGACTTCGCCGTGGCGCTGGAACGTGCGGGCGCCTTCTGCCGGGTCGTCGCGGCCGGCCGGGCGCACTCCGCCGACGACCTCCCGGAGGACGAGGGCGAGCGGCAGACCCGCCTGGCGAAAGGCAATCTGAGGATGGCCGAGGAGCTCGAGCGCGCCGCCGCACTGTGGCGCCGCAACGAGCTGCACTAGTGCCCCCTTCCCGGCCGGGAATGATCACGTTCAGCACGGGATTTCGTGTCGCACCACGATTGCAGGCGTGTTGATGCTCGGGTAATCGTGGTGGTGGCCCGCCTCGCCGACGGGAAAGCGTTTGCCGCGCACGTCATGATGATCACCCGAGCATCAACACGCCTGCAGGCATAGTCCGACACGAGTTTTCGTGCTGAACGTGATCATTCCGGGGCGAAGGACGGGGAGAGCGGGTTCGGGACCGTCCCGACGGCGGAGATGACGGGGCGTTCGGGGTCGTCGGCGTAGCCGCGTTCGAACAGGCGCAGGCGGTTGAGGCAGAGCTTCGGGAACGTCGGCGACTCGAGGTCGAACATGGTGAAGCGGTCGGCCAGTTCGCCGCGGAACCGGTCCTGGTAGGCCGTCAGCACGTCCCGCGCCGACGCCCAGAACGTCGCCTCCGGCACGCCCAGCCGGTCGGCCGCGATCTCGGCCAGGTAGCGGTAGACGCAGATGAGCAGGCCGTTCTGCAGGTACTTCCGCAGCGTCTTGCCGTCCAGGACGACGTCGGCGAGGGCGGCCCGCACCGACGGCGTCAGCCCGGCGTGCTCGGGGATCGACTCCGAGCAGATCGCGAGGTCGTCGACGAAGTCCTTGACGACCAGCCGGGTCGGCACGCCGTCGCGGTGGACGATCATGCAGTTCTGCCCGTGCGGCGAGAACATCGCGCCGTACTTGTACAGGACGTGCAGCAGCGGCGGCAGCACCGCCTCGTGCAGCCGGGCCACCCACTCGGTCGCGCTCAGCCCGCTGCGCGCGACCAGCTCGCCGGCGAAGGTCCCGCCGGACGGGTCGACGTGCATCAGCGCGGCGAGCGAGACCGCCCGCTCGCCGTCGCGCAGGTACGGCTGCACCGGCTCGCGCCAGATCGCGCCCAGCAGCTCGGTGTACTGGTACGGCACCCCGGGTAGCGACGAGTACACCGGGTGCGCGACGCTCACGCCGGCCACCTCGCCGAGCAGGATCAGCCCCGTCTCGCGCAGGAACTCATCCCCGGAGACCACGGACGACAACCAGGCCGTCAGCTCGGGCGCCGCGAGCGTCCGCTCCCGCGGCAGCCCGCGGTAGACCGACGTGTTGAGGATCGACAGCGGCAGCTTGAGGTAGCGCCGCGCCGGGTCGTCGAGGTCGGTCAACGTGCGGATCGCCAGCTGCGGCCGGTACCGCGCCGGCCCCACGCCGAGGAACACCAGCTCGCCGCGGGCCAGCTGCGGTGCGTGCAGCGGCAGGATCCGGTGCGCCCACTGCCACGGGTGTACCGGCACGAACACACACGTCGACGGGTCCAGCCCGCCCAGCTGCGCCGCGGCCCGCAGGGCCTCGAACGCCGCCTCACCGACCTGGTCGCGTACCACGGCGTGATGGTCCAGCCCGACGGCATCCGCGACGGCCGGCGACGCGGCCAGCCACAGCAGCCGCACGTCGGCCCGCGCCTCCGGCGGGTAGGCGGCCAGGTCGTCGGCGCCGAAGCCGACCCGGCCCTTGTTGGCGACGATCCACGGGTGCCCGGTCAGCTCGGCCTCGGCGAGCACCGGTTCGAGGTCGACCACCTCGGCGGCCGGCCGCGCCGTCGCCAGCTGCCGGGCGTCCGTGAGCAGCGTCGACGACAGCTCCGACACGGCTCCGGCGACCGTGGACGCGTCGGCGCCGGCCGCCGTCAGCACCGCGGCGAAGACGTCGGCGGCGTCCGGCAGTGCCCCGCCGCCGGACCACTCCAGCGACGACGGATCCACCCGCCACCAGCCCAGCGCCCGCCGCGTCGCCCGTCCGGTCAGCGTCCCGCCCGGCAGGTCCACCGACACGGCGCCGGACAGCGAGATGATCTCCTCGTAGCCGAACTCGGTGAGCAGCTTCGCGATCAGCTCGCGGTTTGCCCGTTCCCACTGCTCCAGGTCAGGTGCGGTCATGCGGACGGGCCTCCTCGGGGACGCCGAAGCTCTGGTAGACGGTGCGGTCGCGGACGGGGTAGACCTCGCGGCCGGCGAGCGCGTTGACGATGACGGAGTTGCGGTGCGCGCCGAGTCCCAGATCCGGGGCGCCGACCCCGTGCGTGTGCAGCTCGGCGTTCTGCGCGAACAGCGTCGACGGCGCGCCGGACGCCAGCGTCAGCCGGTAGTCCAGCGACACCTCCGGCCGCCCCAGCGCGTCGGCCGCCACCACGCCGGGTGCGACCGGCAGCGGCGCCGGCTCGTGCCCCGTCCCGAGCACGACGACGTCGGTGTCGCGGGTGAACGTGCGGTCCTGGTCGCGGTGGTGCCAGGTCAGCCGCCAGCGCCGTCCCGGCACCGGCGACGGCGCGATGTCGCGCAGCTCGCAGCCGCCGGCGTACACCACCGGAGGGTCGTCGCGGTCCACCGTCGCGGCGTACAGCAGGTCGTAGATGCGCTCGCTGGTCTCGGCCGACAGCCCCTTGTAGAGCAGGTCCTGGCCGGCCCGGATCTCGTCGCGGGCCGACGGCGGCAGCCCGTGGAAGTAGGCGGTGTACTCGGGCGTGAAGTGCTCCAGCCCGAGCTTGGAGTACTCCATCGGCAGGAACCCGCGCGAGCGCGTGAACCAGTCGACCGTCAGGCCGCCGGGCAACCCGGCCTCGAGCAGGTCGGCGACCACCTCGCCGGCGCTCTGCCCGGACCCGACGACGGTGACGGCGGACGCGGTCACCGCCTTCTCCCGGTAGGTGAGGTAGTCCTCGGTGTGGAAGACCGACTCGCCCAGCACGTCGCGCGCCACGGCCGGCACGAACGGCCGGGTGCCGACGCCGAACACCACCGACCGGGCCGTGTGCTCCTCGGTGGTCCCGTCCGCGGCCTCGACGGTGACCCGCCAGCCGTCGCCGAGCGGCGTCACCGCCGTCACCCGCGTCCCGAAGCGGCAGGACGGCAGCGACTCGGCGACCCAGCGGGCGTAGGCGTCGAACTCCGCCCGCGGCAGGTGGAACCGCTCGTAGAAGTAGAACCGGTACAGCCGGCCGCGTTCGTGCAGGTAGTTGAGGAACGACCAGCGGCTGGTCGGGTCGGCGAGGGTGACCAGGTCGGCCAGGAACGGCACCTGCAGCGTCGTCCCGGGCAGCATGAGGCCGGGGTGCCAGGCGAACCGCGGCGCGGCCTCGAAGAACACCGGGTCCACGTCCGGCACCGGGTCCAGCAGCGCGGCCAGCCCGAGGTTGAACGGGCCCAGCCCGACGCCGACGACGTCATACGTCGTCATGCCGGTGACATCAGTCGGTCGGCTCATGCGGCGACACCTCCTTCGCTCCACTCGGCACGCGGTCTCGACCGACGACTCGGCGGGACCTTCGGCCCCGCGTCGCCGTCGGTGCCGCATGAGCCTCCCTGGGCACCTCCACGGCCGCCGCCACGGCGGCCCGGTCACCGGGCCAGAGCGCGTCGAACGCCGTCCGCTCGCAGGCCAGCACCGCCGCCCGCTTCTCCGGCAGGTCGACCTCGCCGAGCGACGACAGCCCGAGCCGGTCGCAGTAGGCGAGCATGCGGCCGTTGCGGACGTCGGGCTCGCAGACGGCGCGCTCGCCGCGGTTGAGCAGCCAGGCCAGGACGGCCCGGCCCATCAGCCGCGGCACCCCGGTCCCGAGCATCGACAGCGGCCCGACCAGCAGGTGGAACCCCTGGTCGCCGGCGCGCGCCGGGTAGTAGCCGGCCAGCGGGTCGTCGGCGACGACGTACGTCTCGACGTAGCCGAACGGCGCGCCGTGCGCCGACACGAGCCACGGCCGCAGGTGCGTCAGCCCGGCCAGGTAGTCGCGGATCTCCGGCAGCGACACCCCGAGCTGCCACCACGGCACGACGTGTGACCGGTTCATCCAGTCGTGGATCAGCTCGGCGTGCTCGTCGGCGCGGACCGGCGCGAACGTCAGCTCCGCCGTCGCGCCCGGCAACGTGACAGACCACGTCATGACGCCACCCCGAGCAGCGGGTTGGGCAGCGTCACGTACACCGACTGCGTCGCGATGTCGCCGACCAGCTCGTCCATGTCGTGCGCCCGGGTGAGCAGGTTCGCCTTGCAGGGCCAGCGCTCGTCGTCGAGCAGCCGGTCCAGGAGCGTCGCGGGATACCGCCCGCCGCGCGACCGCTCCTGCGTCAGCAGCAGGCGCAGGTCGCCGAGCAGGACGGTCTCGTCCACGCACGGGCCGAGCGCGTTGATCACGCCGAGCGTGAGGTTGACGAACAGGTAGTAGACCAGCCGCTCGTCGGCCAGCTCCTCCGGGAAGATCGACTCGGTCGCCTCGCCCAGGCCGGGCACGACGGTGAGGAGGTCGCCGTGCGCGGCCTCGCGGTGGAAGTAGCCCTGGCTGTCGCGGTAGACGCCGCGCACCGGCCAGCCGTCCTCGAGCTCGACCAGCGTGTTCTGCTGGTGCGCCTCGAAGCACAGCCCGACGTCGAGGTAGAGCCGCACCAGCGAACGCACGACGACGTCGCAGAACCGGGCGAACCACTCGCGGGCGACGGCGTCCTCGGTGCGGCCGTCCCGCGCGGCCAGCGCCGCGACCAGCGCGACCAGCCGGCTGCTGCCGCCGTAGGGGTGGTCCTGGCAGAGCGTGGTCAGCGCGCTGACGTCGCGCGGCCCGCCGTCCGCCCACCGGTTCTCCCGCAGCAGCACCGAGAAGCCGTTCAGCACCTCGCCGCCGCGGGCCAGCGTGAGGTAGGCGGGGTCCTGGACGAGGACGAAGTGCGGCGCGGCCTCGCGGGTGCGAGAGCCGACGACGGTGCGCGCGAGCGCCGCCGACTCCACGGCGCGGTCCAGCTCCTTCGGCAGCGTCACCCGCATCGAGTTCGTCACGCGGACGTGCAGGCTGAACTTCAGCTGCCACGCCGCGTCGGCCCGGTACACCGTCCGCACGGACGTCGTCGGCAGGAACGGCGCACCCCACGCGCCGAGGTCGACGACGGCCCCGGTGTCGAACAGGTCCGCCGTCAGCGGGTCGGCGGCCAGCCGGTCCGCCTCGTACGGATGTGCCGGCAGCAGGATCCGGTCGCCGCCGACGGCGTCGCGGGTTGCTCGCAGCGCCGCCGGGTCGACGGAGGGATCGTCGCGCAGCAGCGCCTCGGCCAGCTCCGGCGCCGGCGTGTCGAGGGCGCTGCGGTGCCGCACGAGGTCGCGGTCGACGGCCAGCCAGCGCAGCGCGAACCGGCCGCCGGTCTCGGGGGAGTACCGCCGCCGCTCGACGGCGCCCAGCTCGCCCCGGCTCTTCGGCGTCGGGTGGACCAGGTGGCCGAGCAGCAGCGCCTGCTCGGTCTCGGCGAAGGTCAGCGGCGCCGCGGACCAGAGCCGGTCGATCTCCCCGGCCCGGCCGTCCAGGTGACCGGCGACCGCCGCGGCGCTGTCCAGGACCCGGGTGAGCAGCGGTTCCGTACGCAGCCCGCTGCCGGGCAGGGCGTCGGCCAGCAGCACCGCCAGCTGCGCCAGCCCGACGGGGCGCGGTTCGCCGTCGGCGATCTGCACCAGCACCGGCAGCTCCAGCTGGTGCCGGAAGGTCGCCGACACCCGGCGGACGCCGACCAGCAGCCGGGCGTTCCACCGCGGCAGCGGGATGACGATTCGCGGCCAGGATGGCGGGCGGTCTGGTGGGGCTATAGCGCCAGCAAACCCCCCGCCATCGGGCTCGAGCGTCCAGCCCGGCACCTCCCGCAGCCAGCACGACAGCAGCGCGTGCGCCGTCGCGTCGTCGGCGGCCTGGGTCGGCGTCGCGGCAGTGGTCGTCTCGAGCAGCCCGGTCATGCGGCCTCCTCGAGTCCGGCCGAGGCCTCGGCGGCGATCGCGGCGAGCAGCGCGGCGACGTCGTCGTGGGTGGTCAGCGGGTTGGTGAAGGTGAGCTTCAGAGCCACCCGGCCGCGGTAGCGGGTCCGGCCGACGACCGCCCGGCCCGACGCCAGCAACCGGCGCTGCACGTCGACGTTCAGCCGGTCCTGCAGCGAGTCGTCCACGCCGTCGGGCCGGCAGCGGAACAGCACGGTGACCGTCTGCGGCGGCGCCAGCAGCTCGAGGTCGGGGCGGCGGCGGACCGCCTCGCCGGCCTTCGCGGCGAGGTCGACCAGGTGCTCGACCAGCCCGGCCAGCCGGCGCCGCCCGGTCGCCCGCAGCGACACCAGGATCTTCAGCGCGTCGAACCGGCGCGACGTGTCCAGCGAGCGGTCGACCAGGTTGAGGACGTCGTCGTCCTCGGTGCGGTTGAGGTAGTCGGCCGGCTCGCGGACGCTGCCCAGCGCGGCGGCGTCGCGGACCAGCAGCGCGCTCGCGCCGATCGGCTGCCACCACAGCTTGTGCAGGTCGGCGGTGATCGAGTCGGCCCGCTCGAGCCCGGCGACCAGCGGCCGCAGCCGCTCGCTGAGCACCAGCGCCGAGCCGACCGCGGCGTCGACGTGGAACCAGGCCCCGGCGGCGGCGGCGCGGTCGGCCAGCGCGGCCAGCGGGTCGACGGCTCCGGTGTCGGTGGTGCCCGCGGTCCCGACGACGGCGATCGGCACGGCGCCGGTCTGTGCCAGCTGGTCCAGCGTCCGGTCCAGCGCGGCGACGTCCATGCGGCCGTCGTCGTCCGTGCTCACGGCGACGACGGCGTCGCGGCCCAGCCCCAGGACCGCGGCCGCCTGCCGGACGCTCACGTGCGCCCCCGCCGAGGCGAGGATGCGCCAGCGGCCCGCACCGGCCGGCAGTCCGCTGAGGTTCGCGCCGCCCGCGGCGTGGTCGCGGGCGAGCAGCAGCCCGAGCAGGTTGGACGCCGTCCCGCCCGAGGTCAGCACGCCCGACCCGGCCTCCGGCAGCCCGATCAGCTCGTTGAGCCGCCCGACCAGCCGGTCCTCGACGTACGTCGCCATCGGCGCCTGGTCGTAGGAGTCCATCGACTGGTTCGTCGCGGCGATCGCCACCTCGGCCGCGGCCGCCGTCAGCAGCGTCGGCGGGTGCAGGTGGGCGGCGCACCACGGGTCGGTGACCCGCGCGCCCTGCGCCAGCACCGTCCGGCCGACGTCCGCGAGCACCTCGCCCAGCGGCTCACCGTCCTCGGGGAGCGGCTCGATCGCGGCAGCCGTCTCGCGCAGCCGGGCCGGGCCGACGGCCGGGAACGGGCCGCGCCGATCCGTCGCGGTCAGGACCGCGAGCACCTCGGCGACGGCGGACCGCAGCGCGTCGTGCGCGGCCGGGCTGCCGTCGAGGAAGAGCGGCGCGGTCACCGCTCGGCCTCCTCGCCGGACTCGGCGTGGACGGCCCGCAGCGCCCCGCCGAACGCGTCGACCACCCGGTCGATCTCGTCGTCGGTGATGACCAGCGGCGGAAGGAAGCGGACGACGGCGTCGTGCGTGCCGCCGACCTCGACGATGACGCCACGGCGCAGCATCTCGGCCTGCACCTTGCCGGCCAGCCAGCCGTCCGGCACCGGAACCCCGTCGGCGTCCACCACGCCCGGGTCGACCAGCTCGGCGCCGACCATCAGGCCGCGGCCGCGGACGTGCCCGACCCTGGGGTCGCCGGCGGCCACCGCGACCAGCCCTTCGGTGAGCCGGCGGCCGGCCTCCCGCGCCCGCTGCGCCATCCCGCCGCGGACCACTTCGCGGATCGTCGCTGCACCCGCGGCCAGCGCCAGGGTCTGGCCGCGGAACGTGCCCGCGTGCGCGCCCGGCTGCCAGCCGTCCAGCTCGCCGCGGTGGACGATCACCGCCAGCGGCAGCCCGCCGCCGACCGCTTTGGACAGCACCAGCACGTCCGGATCCAGCCCGATCGCCTCGCTCGCCCACAGCTCGCCGGTGCGCCCGAGTCCGGTCTGCACCTCGTCGGCGATCAGGACGGTGCCGGCGGCGCTGGTGGCGCGGCGAAGGGTCGCGGCGAACGCGGCCGGCATCGGCTGCACGCCGCCCTCGCCCTGCACCGGCTCGGCGATGACGGCGGCCGGCGTCGCGATGCCGCTGAGGTCGTCCGTCAGCGCCCACTCCACGAGGCGCCCGGCCATCGCGGCGCCGTCGCCGTCGTCCACCCCGAAGGGCGAGCGGAACGCCGTCGGGAACGGCAGGTGGTGGACGTCCGGGAGGAGCGCGCCGAGCGGCTCCTTGACCGCCTTGCGGCCGGTGAGCGCGAGCGTGCCCTGCGTCATGCCGTGGTAGGCGCCGCCGAACGCGATCAGCCCGGACCGGCCGGTGGCCGTGCGAGCGAGCTTGACGGCGGCCTCGACGGCGTCGGCGCCGGTCGGCCCGCAGAACAGGAGGCGCCCGTCGCGCAGCGGCTCGGGCAGGACGGCGAACAGCTGCTCGACGAACCGGTCGCGGACCGGCGTCGGCAGGTCCAGCGTCGACAGCGGCGTCCCCTCGTCGAGCACCTCGCGCAGCGCCTGGACGACGACGGGGTGGCGGTGGCCGAGCGCCAGCGCACCGGCGCCGGCCAGGCAGTCGAGGTACTCGCGGCCCTGGTGGTCGCGGACGGTGGTGCCGCGGCCCTCCACCAGGGCGATCGGCAGGCGGCGCGGGTAGGAACGGGCCGAGGATTCGCGGAGGCGCTGGCGTTCGAGCAGGTCGTCGGTGGTTTCGGCGGTTCCGGTTGCTGGCGGTTCGGCGAGCCTGACACCCTCGTGGTACGCCACGGGCGCGGTCCTTTCACGGAGAATGATCTGCAGTCAACTAGGTTTGCCTAACCTAACCTAGACCGCAAGTCCCTCCGTCAGGTGCCCGTCTGTTCCGTCAGGGTCCCGGTGAGCATCCCCGTGGCGGCGTAGGCGATGCAGACCACCTCACGGTCCTGCGGCCAGCCCACCTCCTGCGGGTACAGGAAGAAGATGCCGACGTTGCGGTCGTCGTACGCGCTGGCGGAGTACGACAGCAGTGCGGCGTCGCAGCGCTCCCCGGCGAGCGCGGAGATCGCCTCCTCCCCGGGGTAGTCGCCGTCCTCCAGGTCGAAGGTCGCGTACACCTCGCCCTCGTGCGGCTCGTCGCACGGCACGGCCGGCAACATGCTGATCGCCGTCTCGTCCTCGGTCTCGCGCAGGCCGTTGAGGCAGTCGCCGACCTCGACGTCGAAGGTCGAGACCGTTCCGCCCTCGGTGATCTCGCCGGCCTCGTTGCGTTCCGGCTCGCTCATCACCGCCCAGACCCCCAGGCCGACGAAGAGGACGATCCACAGGCCGGCGGCGACGAGGCCGCCGATCGCCAGGCCGCGCCCCTTCTGGCCGGTCTTCGCCGTCTGGACCAGGGCGATGATGCCGAAGACGATCGCCAGCGGGATGACGACGACGATGCCGAGCACGAGTGCCGCTATCGCGAAGCCGTTGGTGCCCGGCTTGCGCGGCGGCTCGCCGGGCCAGGGGTTCGGGCCGTACGGCGAGTACGGCCCGTACTGCGGGTACGCCGGAGGCGCGGTGCCGCCGTGCGGATACGGCGTGCCGCCCTGCGGGTACGGCGTGCCGCCGCCGGCCTGGTGCGGCGGCGTGCCCGGCGCGGGCTGGGCGTACGGGTTGGGCGGGGGCGGCGGAGCGCCGGCGTCGGACATGAGCGGAAGTTACCGCATGGGGCGGACGCGAGCTCCTCTGGCGCGGCGGACGCAACGTGACATGCCATACCTCTCGTGCGAAACGTAACGAAGCGATAACCTCGGCGCGGGCCGGCCGATCTTGACTGGGTCGTGCCCTTGCCCCCTGCCGTTCTGCGGAGAGGAACGCGTTCATGAGGCGTACTGATCACTCCCGTTCGAGTCGCCGCACCGTCGTGCTGGCCGCGGCCGCCGTCCTGGCGGTCCCGGCGGTCGCCGTCCCGGCGGCCGTGGGCGCGGCGTCGCCGTCGTCCACGGCCGCGGAGGCCGCCGGGCTGCCCAGCGGCAACACCGCGTACCGGACGCTGGCCGACTACGAGGCCGACCTGGCTGAGCTGGTCGCCGACCACCCCGACCTGGTCAAGCCGATCACGCTGCCCTACCCGACGACGTCCGGGCGCACCGTCCGCGGCGTCGAGATCAGTACGAACGTCGACGCCGCCGACGGCAAGCCGGTCTTCGTCGACGTCGGCATGCACCACGGCAACGAGTTCCCCAGCGGCGAGCTGACCATGGAGTTCGCCATCGACCTGGTCGAGAGCGCCGCGGCCGGCGACCCGTACGTCACCGGACTGCTCGACCGCGCCCGGGTCGTCGTCGTGCCGGTCGTCAACGTCGACGGCTTCGTCCGGGGCCGCCGGCAGACCGATACCAACACCGACATGAACCGCAACTACGGCATGGGCTGGCTGCCCATCCCGACCGGCGGCGTGGCGCCGTGGTCGGAGCCGGAGACGCGGAACATGGAATGGCTGCTGTCGACCCGCCAGGCGGTCGTGTTCAACACCCAGCACACGTGCATCCAGGTGGTGCTGTACCCGCCGCTGCAGCTCGAGGCCGGCCCCGCGCAGGACGTCGACCGCCTGCACGCCCTGGCGTCGCGGGTCGCGTCCATCTACGGCCCCGGCTACGACGCGCTGCCGTCGGCCGAGGACTACGAGACCACCGGCGAGGCCATCGACTGGGCGTACTACGCGACCCGCGGGCTCGCGCTGACCACGGAGACCTGCCCCGACGCCGGCGTCGAGCGCACCTACCAGACCCAGGTCCTCGACGTGTACGACGAGCACCGCGAGGCCATGTTCACGATGCTCGAGACGGCCGCCGACCCGGCCCAGTACGCCGTCATCGAGGGCAAGGGGCCGAAGGGCGCCGTCCTGCGCATCACCAAGGCGTTCGACATGTACACCAGCCCCTACCCGCAGCCCGACGGCAGCACGCGGCCGTCGTCGTTCACCACCACGCTCACGTCCGACCTCGACATCGAGAGCCGGAACGGCAAGTTCGAGTGGGCGGTGAACCCGTCGTACCGGCCGATCCCGGCGTACCAGGAGGACGGCATCCACGGGTTCCAGACCGGGTTCTACGAGGAGCCGTGGATCCTCACCTGCGAGCGCCCCGACGGCACCGTCCTGCAGACCGTCCCCGTGAACGTCGACCTCGGCGAGACGGTGACCGTCGACCTCAAGGAATGCCGCCGCGACTTCCACCGGTCGCGGCCGTGACGCCGTAGGTCAGCAGGTTTCGACCCTCCGTGGTCATGGGCCGGCGTGCGACGGTCGGCCCATGACCACGTTTCCCGTCGTGTTCGAGAGCAGCGGCGCGCTCCTGGCCGGCCGCGTGCACCGTGCCGGTGACGACCTGCTGGAGCGGCAGCCCGCCGTGCTGGTCACCGGTTCCTGGCTGACCGTCAAGGAGCAGATGGCCGACCGCTACGCCGCCGAGCTGGCCGCCCGCGGCTACACCGCCGTCACGTTCGACTTCACCGGCTGGGGTGAGAGCGGCGGCGAGCCCCGTCAGTTCGAGCTGCCCAGCCGCAAGATCGCCGACATCGTCGCCGCGGCCCGGTTCGTGTCGTCGCTCTCGTTCGTCCGCCCCGGCGGCCTCGGCTACGTCGGCGTGTGCGCGAGCGCCCAGTACGCGCTGGCGGCCATCGCGGCCGGCGCGCCGATCGCCTCCTTCGCCGGGATCGCCGGCTGGTTCCACGACACCGAGTCGGTCGCCCCCTTCTACGGCGGGCTCGACGGGGTCCGCGACCGGCTGGGCCGGGCGGCGGCGGCCCTGGCGGCGTTCCACCGGGACCGAACGGTCGTCACGGTGCCGGCGTACGAGGCCGGCAACGACCGCGCCGGGATGTTCCTCGAGCTGGACTACTACGCGAACCCGGCGCGCGGCGCGGTGCCGTCGTGGCGCAACGAGATGGCCGAGGCGAGCTGGCTGCCCTGGCTGACGTTCGACGGGCTGTCCGCGGCCGGGGCGGTGTCGGTGCCGGCGCTGTTCGTCCACTCCGACGGGTGCGTCTTCCCCTCGCACATCGAACGGCTGCGGTCGCGGCTGCGCGGGCCGGTCGAGGTCGTGTGGGGCGAGGGCACGCAGATCGACTTCTACGACCAGCCGGCCCAGGTCTCCTTCGCCGTCGAGGCGCTGGACGCGCACTTCGCCGCGACGCTGCAGGCGTGACGCCGGCGTGATGCCGGCCGGGCATGGGTGAGGGATCGGTGTCGCCCCGGCTACCTCGATCCCGCACCCATCCGCGCGCTGAGTCGGCCGCGGGCGTCCGGGGCTGCCGCCGGCGCGCGGGTGGTCACCCGTCGGTGTCACGGTCGCCGGAGCCGCGGCCGGCGTAGTAGCGGCGGGCCTTGTCGCGGCTGCCGCAGGTGGCCATGCTGCACCATCGGCGCCGCCCGTTCTTGCTGGTGTCGAGGAACAGCCAGTGGCACGACGGGCAGTCGCCGAGGCGGTGCAGCGGGCCCTGGGTGAGCAGCCCGACCGCCGACGCGGCGACCTCCCAGAGCAGCACCCGCAGCGTCTGCGGCCGCGTCCAGGAGAGCCGGAACGTCTCGCCGTCGTCGACGAACCGGGCGTGCCCGATCCCTTCGGTGTACGTCGCGTGGACGATCTCCAGGTCGTCGGGCGAGGGACGCTCGCCGTGCGCCAGCGGCTGGAACACCCGGAAGACGGTCTCGCGCAGATCGCGGGCGATCGGCAGGGTGAACCGCAGGCTCGGATCGTCGTCGACGGGGTGCCCGGCGGCGCGCGCCCAGACCACCGCCTCGTCCGGCGTCGCCAGCCAGTCGCGCCGGGCGACCGGCCGGGCGTTCACCGTGTTGGCGAAGTCGAGGCAGAGCGCGTTGCCGACCAGTTCGACGTCGGTCATACCGCCGAGAATATCTCACCATTCATCAGGCGTTGACAGGTGAGACGCTTCTGTGCCAGAACTACAACCAGTGAAACGCCGATGAAGGGTGAGAATCCGATGCGCGTGCTGCCGGTGTCGCTGGGCCGGTCGTTCAACGGGTTGTGGTTCGGCACCGGGGCGGCCAACCTCGGCGACGGCATGGCGCTGTTCGTCCTGCCGCTGCTGGCCATCGCCGTCGACGCGTCGGCGGGTGGCGTCGCGGCGGTGACGGCGGCGCTCACCCTGGCGTGGCCGGTGTTCGGGCTGCACGCCGGCTGGATCGTCGACCGCCTCGACCGGCGGGCGCTGCTGAGCACTGTCAACGCGGTCCGCGGGGTCGTGCTGGGCGGGGTCACGGCCGCCTTCCTGACCGATGTGCTGTCGCTGCCGCTGATCCTCGTCGCGGCGGTGCTGCTCGGCATCGCCGAGACGCTGGTCGACACCGCCCTCACCTCGACCATCCCGCTGGTCGTCGAGCCGGCCGGCCGCAGCCGGGCCAACGCGCGCATCGAGGCGACCATCAACGTGGCGAACCAGCTGGCCGGCCCGCCGCTGGCCGGCCTGCTCGCCGGTGCGACGCTCGCCCTGGCGACCGGCGCCAGCGCGGCGCTCTACGTCCTCGCGGTCGGCGGGGTGCTGATGATGACGCTGCGCCGGCCCGCTGCGGCCGCCGCCGATGCGCCCCCGGCCGGCCGCCGCCGGGGCGAGCTGGTCGCCGGGTTCCGGTTCCTCTGGCGCCAGCCGGTCGTGCGGACGCTCACGCTGTTCACGGCCGCGATGAACGTCGTCTGGGCGGTGGCGACCGCGCTGCTCGTCGTGTACGTCGTCGAGCCGGGGCCGCTGGGGCTGACGGCCGCGCAGTACGGGCTGCTGCTGACCGCGATGGCGATCGGCGGGCTCATCGCGTCCGTGCTGGTCGAGCCGCTGCGCCGGTGGGTCGGCACGACGCGGCTCATGGTTGCCGACGCGGTCGGGACGGTGCTGTTCGTGGCGCCGGTGGCCCTCGACGCCGGGATCTGGGCGGTCGCCGCCGGCGCCGTCGTCGCGGGGGCCGGTTCGAGCATCTGGCGCATCCTCGCCGGGACCATCCGGCAGAACCTGTCGCCGCCGGAGCTGCTCGGCCGCATCTACTCCGCCTCGCGGATGATCAGCTGGGGCGTCATCCCGGCCAGCGCGGGTCTGGCCGGCCTCGTCGCCGAGCTGTGGGGGCTGCGGACGGCGTTCGTGGCGGCGACAGTGCTCGCGGTCGTGGTGCTGGCGGCGTTCGTGCCGTTCGCGCTGCGCACCGACCTGGCCGCCGCCGTTCGCGGCCCCGTCGACGAGGACACCGCCCCCGTCCCAGGCTGAGTACGCCCGCCGCCACCAACCTCACTGTTGATCTTGGAGTTGTTCGGGTATCTACCGGACATTTCACGCGGCAATTGCCGAACAACTCCACGATCAACGGGGACCGGCGTCGTCGCGTCGGGAGCGGCGCGGCTGTCGGTCCGGCGTGCAAGCATGGCCCCCATGGGTGACGACACCACGCGGCGGCCGCTGCGTCGGCCGGAGGCATCGGCCGCCGTCGAGCATCTCGGCTGGCGCTACCTCCTGGCGCGGTTCCACGCCGGCGTCGCGGTGGAGTCGCCGGCCGAGGCTGCCGACGTGACGGCGGCGGCGGTGCGCGCGGCCGGTCCGGCCGACGCTCACCTGCGCGCCGACCTGCGTCCGGGACGGGTGCTGCTGAGCCTGCAGGACCCCGCGCTGGCCGACGTCACCAGCGAGGACGTCGAGGCCGCGGCCCGCATCACGACGGCGCTGCGCGCGACCGGCCACACCACCGATCCTGCCGTCGGGACGCCGCAGCCGCGGGCCGAGCAGTCGCTCGAGATCGCCATCGACGCGCTCGACATCCCGGCGGTGCGCCCGTTCTGGAAGGCCGTCCTCGCCTACACCGACGAGCCCGGCCACGACGGCCCGGCCGACGCGCTGATCGACCCGCTCGGGCAGGGGCCGGCGGTCTGGTTCCAGCAGATGGACGCGCCGCGGCCGCAGCGCAACCGCATCCATCTCGACATCAGCGTCCCGCACGACGAAGCGCGCCGGCGGCTGTCGGCCGCGCTCGACGCCGGCGGGCGGCTGGTGAACGACGGGCGGGCGCCGGCGTTCTGGGTGCTCGCCGACGCCGAGGGCAACGAGATCTGCATCTGCACGTGGCAGGGGCGGGACTGACGCCATGACGACGCTCGGGCTGCTCGGCGTGCCGTCCAGCGCGGCCGCGCACTGGCCCGGTCAGGAGCGGGCGCCGGCCGCGCTCCGGTCGGCCGGGTTGGTCGAGCTGCTGCGGGCGACCGGCCGCGACATCGCCGACCACGGCGACCGCCCGGTTCGACGCTGGGCCGCGTCGCCCGCCGGAACGCTCGACGCCCGGCCGAACAACCTCGACGCCGTGCTCGACGTGCTCGGCGACACCCGCGACGCCGTCGCCGGCATCCTGGCCGCCGGCGAGCTGCCGTTCGTCGTCGGCGGCGAGTGCACCCTCACCATCGCCGTGATCAGCGCGTTCGCGGCCGCCGGCCAGGACGTCGGCCTCATGTACGTCGACGGCGGGCAGGACCTCATGACGCCGGCCGACCACCCGTACGAGCCGATCGCCGACGGCATGGGCGTCGCGCACCTGCTCGACATCCCCGGCACCGCGCCTGCCCTGAGCGGCTTCGGGCCGCGCCGCCCGCTGCTCACCGCCGATCACGTCTGTTTCTTCGGCTACGCCGACGACGAGGAGGACGTGCACGGACGGGTGCCCAGCTGGCGGTTCCCGGTCGCCGCTGTCGCGCCCGACCCGCCCGCGGCCGCCCGGCTCGCCCTGTCCGCCGTCACGTCCGTCGCCGACCGGTTCGTCGTCCACCTCGACGTCGACGTCGTGAACTTCCTCGACCTGCCGGCCGCCGACGTGCCGCAGTATCGCGGGCTCACGCTCGACCAGGTCGTGCGCGCGGTGAGCGTGATGACCCAGCACCCCGGCTTCGCCGGCCTCGTGCTCACCGAGTTCAACCCCGACCACGGCGAGCCCGACGGCTCCACCGCGCGCCGCCTCGCCGAAGCCGTCGCCACTGTGCTGGCACGACACGAGACACTGGGTCCGTGACAGCCGATCCGACGCCGGGCGACCTGATGCGGCGCATCGCGTTCCTGCTCGAGCGCGCCCGCGAGCCCACGTACCGCGTGCGCGCGTTCCGGACCGCCGCGAAGACCGTCGACGACGTCGGGCTGGCCGAGCTGGTCGAGCGGGTCGAGGCCGGCACGCTGACCGAGCTGCCCGGCATCGGCAAGGTGACCGCCACCGTCATCACCGAGGCGCTGGCCGGTGAGGTCCCGGTGTACCTGCGCCGCCTCGAGGCGACGGGCGGGCGGCCGGTCGCCGAGGGCGGCGCGGAGATCCGGGCCGCGCTGCGCGGCGACCTGCACATGCACTCCGACTGGTCCGACGGCGGCAGCCCGATCCCCGAGATGGTCCAGGCCGCCGCCGAGCTCGGCCACGAGTACGTCGCGCTGACCGACCACTCGCCCCGCCTCACCGTCGCCAACGGGCTGTCGCCGGAGCGGTTGCGCCAGCAGCTCGACATCGTCGCCGAGCTCAACGAGAAGGACCCCGGCATCCGGATCCTCACCGGCATCGAGGTCGACATCAACGAGGACGGCTCGCTCGACCAGACCGACGAGCTGCTCGGCCGGCTCGACGTCGTCGTGGCGAGCGTGCACTCGAAGCTGCGCATGGCGTCCGACGAGATGACCGAGCGCATGGTCACCGCCATCGCCAACCCGCACGTCGACGTCCTCGGGCACTGCACCGGCCGGCTGATCACCGGCGGGCGCGGCACCCGGCCGGAGTCGACGTTCGATCCCGAGATCGTCTTCGCCGCGTGCGAGCGGTTCGGCGTCGCCGTCGAGATCAACTCGCGGCCCGAGCGGCTCGACCCGCCCAAGCGGCTGCTGCGGCTGGCCGTCGAGGCCGGCTGCTCGTTCGCGCTCGACACCGACGCGCACGCGCCCGGCCAGCTGGACTGGCAGCCCTACGGGTGCGAGCGGGCGGCGGCCTGCGGGGTGCCGGTGGAGAAGATCGTCAACACCTGGCCGGTCGACGACCTGCTGGCCTGGACCCGTCGCGGCTCCTAGGGCACCATGCCGCACATGCCGCGTCCCGCCGTCGCCGTCCTGCTGCTCGCGCTCGCCCTGACCGGCTGCGCGGGCGGCGACTCCGCCGGCGGCGACGGCTCGCCCTCCGCCGCGCCGGTGTCGACGACGCCAACCGGGCCGTTTCGGGAGATCGAGTTCACCGGCGGCGACGACCAGCCGCGGCAGGGCCGGTTGTTCGGCCCCGACGACGCCCCGGTCGGCGTCGTCCTGTCGCACATGGGCAGCAACGGCGACAGCCAGGACGACTGGATGGCGACGGCGGAGGCGCTCGCCGAGCGCGGCCACCGGGTGGTGACGTACCAACGGCTGCGGCCCCGGTTCCAGGTCTGGCAGGACGTCGTCGGCGCTGTGCGGTACCTGCGCGACCACGGCGCCGAACGAGTCGTCGTCGCCGGAGCCAGCCTGGGCGCCATGGCGTCGCTGCACGTCGCGCTGGAGCCGTCGCCGCCGACGGACGCGGTCGTGTGGGTCGCCGGCGTGCTCGACTCGGACGGCATGGACTTCGAGCAGGCCACGGTCGCCGGGCTGAGCTGTCCGGCGCTGCTGATCACCGGCGACGGCGACAGCTACGGCGCCACCGAGGACACCCGGCAACTGCACGCCTGGTTGCCCGGGAGCGAGCTCCTCGTCCTGCCGACGCCGCGGCACGGCACCGACATCCTCGCCGACGGCGGCGCCCCGGCCGAGCAGCTCCAGACCGCGATCCTCGACTTCGTCGACGCGGTCGCGACAGGCCCCGCGTCCCCGTGTTGATCTTGGAGTTGTTCGGCAATCGTGGGGTGAAATGTCCGATAGATGGCCGAACAACTCCAAGATCAACATCGGGTGCGGGGGCGTCGGTGGGCGTTTGCCGCGCCGGCCGCCCGTTGGCCACCTCCGGCTCCGGATTGATCACGTTCACTAGGAAATTCCGTGTCGTACTACGCCTGCAATCGTGGTGAGGGTTGGGCAATCGTGGTGATGTACGCGATCGCCGATGAGCACCACCGTCCATAGCCGGGCAAACTAGGACGAACGGGCACGCGGAACATCCAGTCCTGCCCAAACTCCACCCCGCCCTCCGTGTCGCTGCCCGTCCTTCGCGGCACGAGAATGGGGCAGCCGGGGCGACGGGGAGCCCCGGCGAACGAGCAGTCCGGCCAGCCGCCCACCCCGCCGAAGTTGATCTTGGAGTAATGCCGCCATTGCGGCCCGAAATGTCCGATTGATACCGGCGTTACTCCAAGATCAACAGTCGTGGGTCGGGCGTCGGCCGGTGCGCGGCGTCAGTGGGGGCGGCGGACGGCGAGGGCGCCGGCGCCCAGGGCGACCGCCGCCATGACCGCGCAGCCCCAGAGAGCCGCGACCGGGCCGTTCGCGTCGACGAGGACGCCGAGCAGGCTGGTGGTTCCGGCCGCGATGCCGACGCTGAGGCCGAGCGCCATGCCGGCGGCCAGCCCGGCGTGCCGCGGCAGGCCGTCCTGGGCGACGATGACCAGCGGGTAGAAGATGCCCTCCAGCACCAGCCCGATCACGATCAGCAGCACCACGGCCAGCAGCGGCCCGGTCAGCGGGAGTACGGCCGACAGCGGGACCAGGGCGAGCACCGACACCAGGACGACCGGCCGCCGTCCGTGGCGGTCGCCGAGCGCGCCGGCCGCGTACGTCCCCACCGCGCCGGCCAACAGCATGCCGGTGACGGCCGCGCTGCCCAGGCCGACGCCGGCGCCGAGCGTCTCGTCGAACCAGACCGGCGCGAACGCCATCAGTCCGAACAGCACGCCCGCGGCCGCCGTCGCGCCGAGCGTCGCGAAGCCGAACGTGCGCCAGTCGCTGGGCAGCGGCGCCGCGCCGGGCTCGTCGGGCTCGGGCTCGGCCAGCTCCGAGTCGATCCCGCGGCCGAGCAGCAGCGCACCGGCCAGCGGAATGACCGCCACCGCGCCGGCCGCCTCGATGCCGTACGCCGCACCGAGCGGCACCACCAGCGACGGGCCCAGGGCGAAGCCGATGTTCCCGCCGAGCGCGAAGACGCCCAGCGCGGCGCCGGGGCTGGCGGCAGCCGCGGCCCGGGTCGCGCGGAACGCCTCGGGGTGGAAGATCGCGACGCCGAGGCCGCCGAGCAGCAGCGCGACGGCGATGGCGGCGAACGAGTGCAGCATGGTCGCCGCCAGCAGCCCGCCACCGGCCAGCACCAGCCCGAGCGGCTGCAGCCAGGCGGCCCGCACGCGGTCGCCGACGACGCCGGCCAGCGGCTGCATGACCGACGACGCGAGGCTGCCGGCCAGGACCAGCAGGCCGGCGTCGGCGTAGGTCATGCCGCGTTCGGCCACGAAGAACGGGATGAGCGCGGGGACGGCGGCCTGGAAGAGGTCGGCGCCGGCGTGCGCGATCGTCAGCCGGGCGACCCGGCCGCGGTGGACGTCCTGGCCGGGGATGACCCGCTCGAGCAGCGCGGTCATGGCAGTAACCCGTTCAGCGTCAGCTCGATGACGGCGTCCGTGGTGCGCTTCGCCGACCAGCGGTGCTCCCGGCGCAGATGCAGGTAGGTCTCGGTGACCTGGACGTAGAGCACGGTGGCGGCCTCCTCCGGATCGGCGACGGCGCGCAGCGAGCCGTCCAGCGCGCCGTCGCGCAGCAGCCGGACGATGGGCGCGGTGAACTCCGTGCGGGTGAGCGACTCGTCGCCCGGGTCGTGGTAGATCGCGTTGAGCGTCGGATCGTCGAGCCCGGTGAGGAGGTCGGCACGCTCGTCGGTGATCGCGCAGATGACCTCGAACGCCGCGATCAGACGGGTGCGCGCGTCGCCGTCGCCGGCGAGCACCGGCAGCAGCCGCGCGCGCTCCTCGCGGGCCAGCTCGTCGCGCAGCGCGACCAGGATGGCGGCCCGCGTCTCGCCGCGCCGGTACAGCGTGACGCGGGTGATGCCGGCCTCCTTGGCGATGTCGGCCATCGACGCGCCGCCGAGCTCCTGCCGCTCGGCCAGCCGCTTGGCCGCGGCCAGCACGTCCTGAGACACCGCCGCTTCACTCATGATACAAGGTGTATCACGCCGCGGCTGGCGTCGTCTAGACCCCGCCTACCTCAAAGTGGGGTGGGGCGGGAGGGGTTGGGGGCTGCCTCGGACGCCGCGCATGCTGGGGCCCCGGCGGCGGGGCCCCAGCATGCGGCGGGGGATCAGTCCAGCGGGTAGGCGCGGATCACCTCCTGCTCCAGCCGGGTGCCGTCGCCCTCGGCGTCGATCCGCAGCGACACGTGCGCGGCGTCGCCGGGGTGCTTGACGGTGACGGTGTACCGCCCCGGTGCGCCCGCCGCCGGCCGGACGACCGCGGGCCGCCAGCTGGCGCCGTCGTCGTAGGAGACCTCCACCCGCACCCGGCGAACGGACGGCGACGGCGCGCCCACCTGCCCGCCCACGGTGAGGTCGAAGTGGAACGTGCGGCCGGCCGGCGCGCGGTTGAGCGGGTCCAGCGGCACGTCGTACGACGCGAACAGCAGCGGCAGGAACGCACAGTTCCGGTGCCCGCCGTCGGTGCAGGCGTACTGCGGGGGCAGCTCGCCCAGGCCGGACGCCGGGGCCGCGGACCGGAACGTCCACGCCGTCGACGACCGCGTCCCCCAGCTCCACGGCGCGTCCGACCACGCGTCGATCTCCAGGCGGTACTCCGAGTCCGCCGCGACCGCCGCGAGCACCCCGCGCCCGGTGCGCCGGCTGACCACCAGCTGGTCGTCGCGGTACAGGCGGGTGGCCGAGTTCTCCCAGCGGGTATCCCAGACGCCGTAGTGGCCGTCGCCGGAGTCGGCGTAGTCCTCGATCCAGAAGAACAGCTCGTCGGCGTCGCGGCAGGCCGGGCACGGGATGCCCACGCGGGTCTGCTGGAGCACCTCCCGTCGCGGCGACGGCACGAACGGCGCACCGAACCAGGTGTCCTCGACCCGCTCGCCGGCCGAGAGCGTCCGCAGCCGGTCGCGCGCGCCGCGGGCCAGGACGACGTCGTCCGTCTCGTAGCCGGCCAGCTGCTTCAGCCACAGCATTCCGGGCGCCGCCGTCACGTACTCCGTCCGCTCGACCGGCGCGCGGAAGTAGCGGAAGGAGTCGAAGGAGTTGTCCTGCCAGGGCGCGAACGACGGGTTCACGTCGGCGACCGTGCGTTCCGGCACGTCCGCGTGGTACGTGCTCGACACCGTGGCGAGGTCGTCCGTGTCGATGACGTGGGACAGGTCCGTGCCCACGCCGCCGTCCTCGTCGAAGCGCAGGTCGTAGAGGTACGGGCTGTCCGGCGTGGAGTGGACGGTGACGGCTCCGCCGCCGCGGGCCAGCAGCGTCTCGGCCTCGCTGAGGTCCAGCGCGGCCGCCGGGATGGGCAGCCCGCGCTCGACCGCGCCGGAGAACGGGTAGCCGGACCGGCTGTAGAGCAGCGCCAGCTCCGCACCGGCCGCGGCGACCGCCCGGATCTGCTCGCTCCACTGCCCGCCGGTCGCCTCGACCAGCGCGATCCTGCCGTCCAGGTCGACTCCGGCGAGCTCGGCCGGCGTGGCGGCGCCGGCGTCGACGACGTCCCACCGGAACCGGCCGGCCGGCAGCTCCGGCGCGTAGACGAAGTACTCCGGCTCGAACGCGGCCAGCCCGGCGCCGTCGACGACGATGTCCGGCTCGGCCAGCGACAGCTGCGACACCAGGTGGAACTGCCCCTCGGTGACCTGCTCGGTCGGCGTGGCGTAGAGATCGGTGAACGGCTCTCCGAGCAGGTACCGGTAGTGCATCGCGGCGCCGGCCAGCGGGAACCGCCAGAACTCCAGCTTCGCCGAGACGCCCTCGACGGTCCGTCCGACGTCGGCGCTGACCGGGACCGCGGTGCGGCCGTCGAGCACGACGCTCGCGCCGCCCGGCCCGACCTCCACCTGCGGGTCGCCGGCGAACGTGTAGGTGTACCGCTCGCCGTCGAGCTCGGTCATGATGCTCAGCACGCTGTACGTGCCCGGTGGCACGCGGACGGTCGCCTGGCCGCGCGCGTCCAGGTTCGGGAACGAGACGTGCGTGGAGGAGTCGTCGACGTTGCCGACCTGGACGGTCGCGCCGCGGTTCGGGGCGCCGTCGCGGTCCAGGACGGTGACGGTGAGCTCGTAGACCTCCGGCTCCTTGTTCAGCCCGAGTGGCAGCGAGACGCTCACCCCGTCCGGGCCGGTCCCGGTGACGAAGCCGCTGTACAGGCCGGCCGCGCCGAGCGACGGGTCGAGCGTGACGTCGACGGTGGCGGTGCCGTTCGCGGGGACCGTCACCGACGGCGCGCCGAGCGTGAGCATGCCGGCCGGCGCCGGGGCGCCGCCGGTGGTCGCGGTCGCGGCGAGGTCGAGGCTGACCGGTGCATCCGTGACGTTGGTGAACGTGACGGTGCGGACGATCGGCTCCAGCTCGGCCTGCGGGTAGGGCAGGTAGCCGAAGTTCAGCGGCGCGGGTCCGGCGTAGACGCCCTGGGCGACGGCGGTGGCGACGTCGAGCCGTCCGCCGCCCTGCTGGTAGACGGTGAGGCCGTCGCGTGGGACGGCGGTCGACACCAGCGCGGCCTTGACCTGTTCGGGCGTCCAGTCCGGGTGCTGCTGACGGACGATCGCGGCGGCGCCGGCGACGTGCGGCGTGGCCATCGAGGTGCCGGACGCGCTGGTGTAGAGCTCGTCGACCGGGGAACCCATGGCCGTGCCGGCGGCCCGGGCGGCGACGATGTTCGTGCCGGGCGCGGTGATGTCGGGCTTGACGGCGTGGTCGCCCACGCGCGGGCCGCGGCCGGACGTCGCCGCCAGCTCCTCGGTCTTGGTGACGTTGCCGACGGTGAGCGCGGCGTCGGCGGCGCCCGGGTTGGTCAGCGAGTAGTCGCCCGGGCCGTAGTTGCCGCCGGCGATGACGAACAAGGCGCCGGTCTCCGCGGTCAGCTCGTTCGCCGCCTGGCTGAGCGGGTCGGTGCCGTCGGTGGCGTACCCGCCGAGGCTCATGCTGACGACGTCGGCGCCGTTCCGTGCGGCCCACTCCATGCCGGCGATCACCCAGGAGTCCTGGCCGTTGCCGCCGTCGTCGAGGACCTTGCCGATCATCAGGTCGGCGCCGGGCGCGACGCCGCGGCGGGCGCCGTTGGAGCCCGCGCCGGTGCCGGCGACGGTGGCCGCGACGTGGGTGCCGTGGCCGTGCCGGTCGACCGGGCTGTTCCCACCGGTGAAGTCCTGTTGAACGGTGATCTGGCCGGCGACGTCCGGGTGGCTCGCGTCGATGCCGGTGTCCAGGACGGCGACCGTGGTGCCGGTGCCGTCGAGTCCACTCGCCCACGCCTCGGGCGCACCGACCATCGGGACGCTGACGTCGAGCGTCGCGGTGACGCTGCCGTCGAGCCAGACGCCGTCGACGCCGCGGTCGGCCTGGACGGCGTCCCAGAACGTGCCGGCGTCGGCCTTGGCGACCTCGACCGCGGCTCCGTCGATGCTCGGCAGCGGGAGCGTGGCGTCGCTGGCCGGCAGGCTCTCGGCCCGGCTCGCGACGGTGGACGCGGACCGCGCGGCGGCGCCGTCGTAGGTGACGATGACCGGCAGCTCGGCGGCCGCGTCGTCGGCGTACCCCTCCGCGATGAGCCGGGTGACGTTGAACAGCTGGTCGTCCACGGCGCCGGCGCGGACCTGCGCTGCCACGCGCGCCGGGACGACGTAGGTGTCGCCGTCCAGCTCGTACGCCTCGACCGCACCCCCGTCCGCCGCGTCGACGGCAACCGACGTCTTCCCGCCGACGGTGGTGACGTGGACGACGTCGCCGGTGACCAGCGTGACCCGGGTGGCGGACTCGCCGCCTGCGGGTGCGCCGCCGCCCGTGGGGTCGGCGGCGGTCTCCGGCGCGGCGGCAGGGGCGGCCGGCGCCGACGTGGCCGGG
>NZ_QUAL01000141.1 GCF_003579925.1 Jiangella rhizosphaerae
CGCGGCGGCCCGGCCGGCCGGGGTGGTGTCGCTGGCCGGCGTCCTCGACCTGCACGAGGCGGCCGCCCTCGACCTCGACGACGGGGCCGCGCGGACGCTGCTCGGCGGCGGTCCGGCCGAGCGGCCGGAGCGGTACGCCGTCACCGACCCGCTCCGGCTGGCGCCGCCGGGCGTCCCCGTCGCGCTGCTGCACGGGACCGCGGACCGGCAGGTCCCGCCCGAACTCAGCCGCCGTTACGCCGCCGCGGCCGGCCCGCGGGCGACGCTCCAGGAGCTGCCGGACGTGGAACACTTCGGCCTCATCGATCCCGAGTCGTCGGCCTGGCCGGCCGTGCTCGACGCCGTCGCCGGGCTGCTGAGGAGACCATGACCGCCACCCGCTACCTGTACCTCGCCCGGCACGCCGAGGCCACGCCCGACGAGACCGGGCTGACCGACGCCGGCCGGCGGCAGGCCGAGCTGCTCGGCCGGCGGCTGCGCGACGGCGGCCGGCAGGTCCACGCGGTCCGGCACGGCCCGCTCGCCCGCGCCGCCGAGACCGCGCGCATCGTCGGGGCGATCCTGGGGGTCGAGCCGCAGGTGACCGAGGCGGCCGGCGACTACGTTCCGTACCGCGACGACCTGCCCGCGGCGTACCAGCGGTTCGTCGGCCAGTTCGGCGACGACGGCCGCGGACCGCGGCTGGCGGCGGAGGCGATCGAGCGGTTCACCGGCCCGGTCCCCGGCGACGACGACCACCACGAGCTCGTCGTCACGCACGCGTTCACCATCGGCTGGCTGCTGCGGCACGCCCTCGGCGCGCCGGAGTGGCGCTGGCTGACGGTCAACCAGGGCAACGCCGCGCTCACCGTCATCCGTTACGCACCGGGCCGGGCGCCGTCGGTCCTGGTGCACAACGACACCCGGCACCTGCCCGACGAGCTGCGCTGGACCGGCTTCCCCGACGCCCTCCAGGTCTGAGGAGGAACCATGAGCCCTTCGGAACCATCGCCGTTCACCGCCGTTCCGGCGAACGAGGCCGGCTGGGCCGACCTGCGGACGGTGCTCGGCAGCCGCGCCTCGTCGTCGCGGTGCTGGTGCCAGCGGTACAAGCTGCGGCCGCGCGAGTCGTTCGGCTCGGTTCCGGCCGAGGACCGCGCCGAGCGGCTGCTCGACGAGTCCGGCTGCGGCGTCCCGGACGCGGAGCGCACCACCGGGCTGGTCGGTTACCTCGGCGCCGAGCCGGCCGGGTGGTGCGCCCTTCAGCCGCGCGCGGATTACGCCGGGCTGCGGCGGGTCTTCCGGGTGCCGTGGGAGGGCCGCGACGAGGACCCGGCCGACCGCGGCGTATGGGCCCTGACGTGCTTCGTCACACGCGCCGGGTTCGGCAGGCGGGGGGTCGCGACGGCGCTGGCCCGGGCCGCCGCCGGTGTCGCCCGCGAGCGCGGCGCCCGCGCCGTCGAGGGCTATCCGATCACCACCACCCGGGTGATCGCCGAGGAGCTGCACGTCGGCACCGTCGGCATGTTCGCCGCGGCCGGGTTCACCGAGGTGAGCCGCCCGACGCCGCGCCGCGCCGTCATGCGGATCGACTTCTGACCTACGGCGCCAGCTTCACCGCGACGTCGTAGAGGCCGTCCCACTCGGGGCACTCCTGCACGCAGCGGGCGAACAGCCACCGACGCAGCCGCTCGGGGTCGAGGTCGAGCAGGGCGGCCATGCGGTCCGACAGCGCGCCGGGGTCCTCGTGCAGCCGGTCCATGTTGAACATGTGCTGCGTCGCGTCGTACGTGCGGTCGCCGACGTACGGCTTGGGGTCGATGACCAGCCACGGCTCGCGCACCGCGGCGACGATGTTGTCAGGGTGCAGGTCGGTGCAGAGCAGCACGTCGTCGTCGCTGGTCAGCGGCAGTTCGCGGTAGAGCGTGACGCCCTCGCGGAGCAGGCCCCGGTCGTAGCGCGCCGGCGCGGCGTCGGCCCGTCGCTCGAAGTCGCGGGCCCAGTACTCGCACATCGACGCCAGCGTCCGGAACGGGTGGCCGGCGGGCGGGCGTCGCCACAGCCGGCGCAGCAGGCCGGCCAGCACGACGTCCTGCTCCGGCGGCGGGACCGCGTGCGCCAGCAGCGTGCCCGGCTGGGCCCGCTCGAGCAGCAGCGCGCTGGTGTCGTCGAACGTCGCGGCCTCGTACAACCGCACGGTGCCGTCGCCGTCCCAGAACCGCAGCCCCTCGGCCTCGTGCTCGGCCTCGGTGTGCCGGTAGCCGACCTTGAGCACGACGGGGTCGCCGTCGCTCGTCGTGGCCGGCGCGACCCACGACGACCGCCCGCCCGGCTCGTAGGGCTCGGCGACCGTGAGCTCCCACCGCGCCACCAGCTCGGGCACCACGGACGGCAGCGTCGCCGCCCACTCCGTCAGCCCGGGCTCGCGACCGGACGCGGCGACCTCGGCCAGGTTGGTGCTCATGCGGAAGGCGGTCACGCCGGTCATTCAAACCGACGCGACCGCCGTCGCGCACCCGAGTTTCCGACGAGCGTCAGGCGTCGCGCCTGGAGAACAGCCAGCCCGCGATCAGCAGCAGCAGCGCCGTCTCGCCGGCGAACACCCCGAACCCGGTCCACGGCCCCAGCAGGTCGGGGTTGAAGGACTCGACCGTCGCCAGGGTCGACCCGGCGTTGCCCGGCATCAGCTTCGTCAGCCACTCGCCGGCCGCGCCGGGGACGAGGCCGACCAGGTTGCCGACGATGAAGATCAGCGCGATGCCGACCGTGACGGCGCCGGCGGTGTGCCGCATCAGCAGGCCGAGCGCCAGGCCGAACACCCCCAGCACCGCGAGGTAGAGGCCACCGCCGATCATCGTCCGCAGCACGTCGGAGTCGCCGAGGGAGAACCCGATCCCCTCGCGGTCGAGGAAGAAGTTGCCGGCGATGATCGCGGCGGTCGACGTGATCGTGCCCAGGACGAGCAGCAGCCCGGTCAGCACGGTCGTCTTCGCCGCCAGCACCGACCACCGGCGCGGCGCCGCGGCGAGGGTGGTGCGGATCATGCCGCTGGAGTACTCGGCGGTCGCCACCAGGATGCCCAGCACGAGGGCGGCGATCTGACCGAACATCAGGCCCCAGGTGACGAACGCGCCGACCGGCTCGCCGCCTCCGCCGCCGCTGGCGAGGTCGCCGGCCGCGACGGAGCAGATCAGCGCCGTCAGGCCGACGCTGAGGACGAACAGCGAGGTGAGCGTCCAGACGGTGGAGCGGACGGTGCGGATCTTCGTCCACTCGGCGTCGAGGATGCGCCCGAACGTGAGCCGGGGCCGGCCGACGTCGGCGCGGCG
This sequence comes from Jiangella rhizosphaerae, assembly GCF_003579925.1. Classification (GTDB taxonomy): domain Bacteria; phylum Actinomycetota; class Actinomycetes; order Jiangellales; family Jiangellaceae; genus Jiangella; species Jiangella rhizosphaerae. The sequence goes on from NZ_QUAL01000141.1 coordinate 3,309, forward strand.
GGCCGGCGACGGCGCCGGCGGGGTGAGGGTGGTGGACGTGGTCATGTGGTCACACTCCGGCGGGGACGGGCTGGTCGGTGCGGGCGTGGTACTCGACGCTGTCGGCGGTGAGGCGCATGAACGCCTCCTCGAGCGAGGCGTTGACCACGCTCAGCTCGTGCAGGTACAGGCCGCGGGACCCGGCGATGTCGCCGATCTGCTCCGGCGTGGCACCGTCGACGAGCAGCGCGCCGTCGTCGTCGCGCCGGATCGTCCAGCCGCGTTCGCGCAGCGCCTCGGCCAGCACGCCACCCTGTGGCGACCGGACCCGGACGTGGGCGGCGGAGTTGCGAGCGATGAAGTCGGCCATGTCGGTGTCGGCGAGGATCTGGCCGCGCCCGATCACCAGCAGGTGGTCGGCCGTCAGCGCCATCTCCGACATCAGGTGGCTGGACACGAACACCGTACGGCCCTCGGCGGCCAGCGCGCGGATGAGGTTCCGGATCCACCGGATGCCCTCGGGGTCCAGGCCGTTGACCGGCTCGTCGAAGAGCAGCACGCCGGGGTCGCCGAGCAGCGCGGCCGCGATGCCCAGCCGCTGGCCCATGCCGAGCGAGAACCCGCCGGACCGCTTGTGCGCGACGGCCTCCAGACCGACCAGGCCGATCACCTCGTCGACGCGGCGGCGCGAGATGCCGTTGGTCTTCGCCAGCCACAGCAGGTGGTTGTAGGCGCTCCGGCCGCCGTGGATCGCCTTCGCCTCCAGCAGCGCGCCGACCTCGTGCAGCGGGGCGGGGAGCTCGCGGTAGGCGCGGCCGTTGACGGTGACCCGGCCGCCGGACGGGTGGTCCAGGCCCATCACCATGCGCATCGTCGTGGACTTCCCGGCGCCGTTCGGGCCGAGGAACCCGGTGACCGCGCCGGGCCGGACGGTGAAGTCGATCGCGTCGACCGCCGTCTTGTCTCCGTAGCGTTTCGTCAGCCGTTCCGCTGTGATCATGGCGGCCACGCTACGGCTCGCCCCGACGGAGAAACAGCAGTTCAAGGGTGGTTTCAGGGCCGGCTCAGGGACATCTCGGGGTCGCCCCTGACGACCCTCTCAGGGGATGCTTGGATGTCCTCCATGGACAGCGACCCCGATTCGATCGGCGACGAGCGCGTGCCGGTCGCTCAGGTGCTCAGCGGCCTCGAGGTGCACCCGCTCGCGCCGGGCGAGACGGCCATCGAGGCATTCGTGCTGATCAAGGTCCTCGACGCCGACGGGAGACCGGCCTGGTCGTATCGCACCACCAACCGGTTGAACCGCGAGGAGCTGCTCGGCGCGCTGATGGTGCAGGTCGACGTGTTGCGCAAGGAGCTGCGCGACGAGTGGGACGACGCCTGACCCGGCGCCGTCCCACGTCGTCCCACCCGCCCTGCTCGGACTATCGCGTCCTGATCCGGTGGACGCCGCCGTCCTCGGTGCCGGCGTAGAGCCAGCGGCCGTCGGGGCTGATCTCCAGCGACACCACGGACAGGTTCTGCAGCCCGCTGGACACGTTCACCCAGGTGCGCCCGCCGTCGGTGCTGCGCAGCACGCCGCGGCCACCCTTGACCAGGCCGTTCGCGGTGAACGAGCCGGTCGCGGCGTACCAGGTGTCCGGGTCCGACGGCGAGACGATCAGGTCGCCGACCACCATCGACAGCCCGCCGGCGTCGGCGTCGTGCCAGGTCGCGCCGCCGTCGTCGCTCACCCGGATGGCGCTGCCCGCGGCGACGATCCGGTCGCCGTCGACCGCCACCGTCGTGAACCGCCCGTCGGCGACCTTCTCGGCGGTGAGCCCGAAGTCGTCGCTGCGGTACAGGCCGTCGTCGGCGGCCAGCCAGAGCCGGTCCGGGTCGGCGGGGTCGGTCGCGACGGACCAGAACAGCTGGTCGTGGAAGTGCTTGCGCCAGACCTCGCCGGCGTCGTCGGTGACGTAGAGGCCGGCGCCGCCGAGGCTCCAGAACGACACCGCGACGCGGCCGGAGTCGTGCGGCCCGACGACGAGGTCGAGCGGCACCTCGTTGGTGCGGCCGCGCAGCTCCCACTCCTGGCCGCCGTCGGTGCTGCGGTACACCCAGAACTGCGACAGCGCGTCCTTGCGGATCTTCCACACCGTGTGCGGGTCCCGCGGGTCGACGGCGAGCTGGCCGACGCGGGTGCCGACGTAGGCCTCATACCCGGAGAGCCCCCACTCGGCGACCCCGTCCGGCAGCTTCGGCCGGGTCGGCAGGTCGGTCGCGTAGACGTCGGTGTCGGTGCCCGCGAGCAGCCGCGCCGTGCCCTCGGCGTCCTCGGTGATCTCCAGGTCGTACACGGTGCCGCCCTGGACGCCGATGCGCCGCGGGTCGGAGCCGTCGGACTCGGCGTGGAACAGGCCCGCGCCCGGCGACGACCACAGCAGCCCACCGGCCCACGGCACGACGTCCTCCTCGACGGCGCCGTTGATCGGTTCGGGCAGCTGCGCCCAGGTGGCGCCGCCGTCGCGGCTGACGTGCTGCACGTCGCGGTACGTCGTCACCATCATGACGTCGCCGTTGACGACGATGTCGAGGGCGCCGCCGCCGGGGACGGGGTACAGCTCACCCCAGGTGGCGCCGGCGTCGGACGAGCCGATGACGACGTCGTCGACCAGCGCGACCACGACCTCGCCGTCGGCCGTCGCGGCCAGGCCCTCGACGTAGCCCTCCTTCACCTCGTACACGGTGTCGGTGCCGGTCGGCGCGCCGGTCATGATGCCGCGGACCGCCCAGATCGCGTCGTAGCCGGACAGGTAGAGGTCGTCGCCGCTGACGGCCGCGCCGGTCACCTCGGCGCCGGCGTGGTTGGGGTGGCTGTCCCAGCTGTCGCCGCCGTCGCGGCTGACCAGCAGCGCGTCGGGCCGCACCGCCACCAGCACCCGCGTCGACGGGTCGCTGAGCAGCGCGATCGTGTGCGAGTCGGGCACATCCAGCTGCTGCCAGGTCTCTCCTCCGTCGCGCGTGCGCAGGATGCGGCCGAGGTAGGTGTTGTCGAGGACGGCGCCGAAGTCCAGGCTGGTGGCGGAGTTGACGGCGTACCACATGGTGTCCGGGTCGTCGGCCGCGACCACGACGTTGTCGGTGCCGCTGCCGGCCGGCACCGGCAGCCGGTTGTGCTGCCGCCACGTCCGGCCGCCGTCGTCGGTGGTCCACGGGCCCGCCTTCCCGTACTGCGTCACGACGGCGGTGTCCGGGTCGGCGGGGGTGGTGGCGATCGGGCCGCCGGACGTGTTCGGCCCGATCGGCTGCCACGCGGCCGGGCTCGTGGAGCTGCCCACAGGGGCGGCCACCTCGAACGTCGCGCTGCCGATGAGCCGCGCGCCCAGCTGGGTGTCGGCGGTGACGGCGACGCCGTACGCGCCGACGCGTGAGCCGGTGAGGTCGGCGCGGTACCACTGGTCGTACTCGTGCTCGGCGGTGACCGTGACCGGACGGCCGCGCGGCGGCGTGACCGTCACGACCGGCGGGGCGGTCAGCGGCGCCGGGCTCCAGATGAACGCCGAGGTGGTGCCGTCGCTGGGGTCGGGCGACGTCTGCACCACGAGGTGCCGGACGGCCAGCAGGTACGGGACCCGCACGGTGGCTCCGCCGTCGGCGGTGGCGACGATCCAGCCGGCGAGGTCGGCGTCCTGCTCGGGCCGGTCCGCGCCGACGGCGACCGTGACTTCGAGCTCGCCGCCGGCCGGGATGGTGGCTCGAGCGGGGGTGATCGTGACGGTGCCCGGGCTGCCGGCGGCCTGCTCGGCCGCGAGCGTGACGGTGACGTCGCCGGCACCGGGGTTGCGCAGCGTGGTCGTACCGCTGCCGCCGACCTCCGGGCCGGACAGGTCGGCCAGTCCGAGCGACACCGAGGTCGGCGCGGCGACGAGCGGGCTCGCCGCGGCCGCGGCGACGTCGACGCGGCCGGCGCCGGACGTCGTCGGGCCGGTGCCCTCGACCGCGACCGCCGAGCCCGTCAGCCGGCCGTTGACGTCGGCGACGGACTCCTCCGGGCGCAGCTGGCGCAGCAGCGCCGCCGCGCCGGCCACGTGCGGCGCGGCCATGCTGGTGCCGGAGATGCGGTAGACGCCGAGCGCCCAGTTCTCCAGCGCCCAGGTCGAGCGGATCTCCACGCCGGGCGCGACGACGTCCGGCTCGAGGTCGAAGTCCGGCGCCGGGCCGCGGGAGCTGAACGACGCGATCCGGTCGGTCACGTCCTCGCCGGAGATCTCGATCCGCACGGGGCCGGCGGCGAGGTCGCGGCGCAGCGGCTCCCACTGCATCTCCAGCAGGCCCATGACGACGATCCGCTCCATCCGGAAGCTGTCGCCCGAGACGACGTCCTGGGCCGTCAACGGGACGTCGACGACACCGGGCTCGGCGGCGGTCTCCGACGCCGCGGGATCGGAGAACAGCACCGGTCCCGAGCTGCCCTCGGTGTAGGCGAGCATCGCGATGGCGCCGCGCTCCTCGGCCAGCCGGGCCTGCTCGATCAGGTGCGGTCCGACGTCGGCGAGGTTGCCCGGCAGGTTCTGCCGGTAGGCGACGACCTTGCCCGTGACGTCGCCGACCCGGTCGTAGTCCTCCTCGGCGCCGTCGCCGACGTCGACCAGCTCGCCGCTGATCGGGGTCGTCGGCGCCGGCGCGGAGAACGGAGCGCGGAAGGTGTCCAGCGGCTCGTCGCGCGGCGCCGTCACCCGGGCCGCCGGCAGGATCAGGCCGCTGGCGGACGCGCCGACCGAGAGCACGCCGTCGGCCAGCGCCGGGCTGCCCATCGTCTGCTCGCCGGGGCCGGCGTTGCCGGCCGCCGCGATGACGACCACGCCGGCCTCGGTCGCGGCCGTCGCGGCCAGGCCGAGCGGATCGGTCCCGTCGCCGGGGCCGCCCAGGCTGAGGTTGACGACGTCGGCGCGGTACGGGTTCGCGGGGTCGACGGCGGCCTCGAGGCCGGCGATGATGTCGGACTCCCAGCCGGCGCCGGCGCCGTCGAGCACCTTGTACGCGGTGATCAGCGCGCCCGGCGCGACGCCCGTGACGGCGGCGCGACCGGCGCCGGTTCCCGCGACGATACCGGCGACGTGGGTGCCGTGGCCGTTGTCGTCGATCGGGTCGGTGTCGCCGTTGACGAAGTCGTGCCCGGCGACCACCTTGTGCCCTTCTCCGAACCCGCCGCCCAGCGACGGGTTGGTGTAGTCGACGCCGGTGTCGACGACGGCGACGATCGTGCCGGTGCCGTCGGCCGGCGCGCCGTCGGGCGCCTGCTGCTCCCACACCTCCGGCGCGCCGATGAGCGGCACGCTGACGTCGGTGGCGGCGCGGAAGCGCTGGTCCGGGACGACGTCGGCCACACCGGGCAGCGCACGCAGCGCGTCGACGTCGCCGGCCGGGACGGTGAGGGCGACCGCGTGCACCAGTCCGGTGAACTCGTGCTCCACCTCGGCGTCGATGCCGCGCGCGTCGGCCGCGGCGAGCATCGCGTCCTGCGCGCGGGCGGCGGCGCGCTCGGCCCGCGGGCTGTCCTGCTGTGCGGCGAGCTCCGCGGGAGCGGCCGGCTCGCCGCCGGGTCCGGCCATGACCACGATGACGCGGGTGTCCCGCTCGGCCGACGGGTCGGGCTCGGCCGCCGCGCCGGCGGCGAAGGGGGTCAGGCCCGCGGCAGCGAGGGCGACGGCAAGGGCGGCGCCGGATCCGGCGCGGAGTCGTCGAGCAATCATCATGCTCAGGTTTTCCTCTCCCTTGTGGGACTCGCTGCCGCCTTTCGGACCTCGCGGTCGGCATGGCGCCGGCAGTCAGGCCGCGGCCGGGGGTTTACCGCGGGTTTGCCACATTCGTAGTAGGTGTGACTCCGTGTATCAATGGCTGCGGGTGGCCGGTTGCGGCCGGTGGCACAAGTCGGCCACATTGAGACCATGACGGCAGACGACGAGGCCTCGCTGGCCCCCGTGGGCCTCGGCCCCTTCGACGAGGAGGTCTACCGGACGCTCCTGACGTGCGTCGACGCGACGCCGGCGGCGCTCGCGGAGCGGCTCGGCCAGCCGGAGCGGCGGGTCGACGCCGCCTGTGGCCGGCTGCGCGCGCTCGGCCTCGTCATCCGGATGTCCGGGCGACGTCGCCGCTACACCGCGGTCGACCCCGAGGCCGCGCTCGAGGCGCTGGTGCGCGAGCGCGCCGGCGAGCTGGACCAGGTGCGCGGCTCGGCGCTCGCGCTCTCCTCGATCTTCCACGCCGCCCGGCGCCAGGCCGGCGGCGGCAGCACCGTCGAGCTGCTCAACGGCCCGGAGGAGCAGGGCCGCTGGTTCGTCCGCCTGCAGCACCAGGTGCGGTCGGAGATGATGGTGCTCGACCGCCCGCCGTACGTCCTGGCCGCCGTCAACCCGGTCGAGCCGGTGCGCCTCGACAGCGGCGTGCACTGGCGGGCCATCTACGCGCCCGAGGCGCTGGAGATCCCGGGCGCCATGGACGAGATCGGCGACCTCACCCGCCGCGGCGAGCAGGGGCGCGTGCTGCCCGGCCTGCCGCTGAAGCTGGCGATCGCCGACCGCCGCATCGCGCTGCTGCCGTTGTCGATGGACGTCGGGCACGCCCAGGGGCTGGTGGTCCGCGAGTCGACGCTGCTCGACGCGCTGGTGGAGCTGTTCGAGGTGTACTGGGCGCGCGCGACGCCGCTCGGCGCGCCACCCGTCGCCGAGGAGGCGGCCGGCACGGTGCCCGACGACGACCGGCAGCTGGTACAGCTGCTGGCGGCCGGGCTGACCGACAGCGCGATCGCCCGCCAGCTGGGGCTGTCCACGCGGACCATGCGGCGCCGGACCCGCCGGCTGTTCGACGAGCTGGAGGCGACGAACCGGTTCCAGGCCGGCCTCCAGGCCGCCCGGCGCGGCTGGCTCTGACGACCGGCCGTTCCTAGTCGCGCGGGAGGGCGGCCAGCTCCGTCCGGTTCGCGACCTGGAGCTTCGCGTACACGTGCGCGAGGTGGGTCTTGACCGTGCCGCGGCTCATGAACAGCCGCTCGCCGATCTCGGGGTTGGACAGGCCCTGGACGGCGAGGTCGACGACCGAGCGCTCGGTGGGGGTGAGGCTGGCCCAGCCGGTGTCGGGACGGCGGCGCGGACCGCGGGCGCGTGTGGCGTAGGCGACGGCGTCGGGCAGCGGCAGCGCGCGGCCCCGCTCGACGGCGTCCTCGTCGACCACCGGGCCGAGGTCGAGGGGGCGATCGGCCAGGCCGGCGTCGGCCCGGGCGCGCGACGTC
>NZ_QUAL01000151.1 GCF_003579925.1 Jiangella rhizosphaerae
GCCGCGGCGAACCCAGCGCCGGCGGAGCCCCGGACCGGCGCAGAGCCCTCCCGGGCCGCCGCACCCCGCCAGGGCCGCCGCCGCGCCCGCGACGACGACGGCCTGTTCGACGAGTTCGACGACGACGGGCAGTCGGCGGGCAGCCTCCACCGGTACTAGGCCGCCCGGCGGGGCGCCGCGCGTCGCTCGCGGCCCGCCGAAACCGGTCGCTGCCTGCGCCGATACCTCCGCCTCCGAACGCCGGGCGAGGGAGTATCCTGGATCCGACCGATGAACGGGGGCTGACGCCCGGGTGACCCCATAGCTGAATCCGCCGCCGTGATCAACTCGCGACCTTCCGCCAATTGACCCTGGTCGTCGCGGGCAGGTAATCTGTGTGTGCGCTGTGGGCCTGCGCGAACCTCGGACGGAGCAGGCTCGCGCTCGTTATTGTCGGTTGGCGGCACAGGGGAAATAGGACCTGGTCGGTGATGGCACAGCGATCCAAGGGTCCTGGCGCGCACGCTTCAACCGAACCTTGTCCGGAGTCCCCTTCCACATGACGAGCAGCATCGAGGCCGAGACGCCTACCTCGACGGCCCCCAGGACCACGCAGGTCGCGGTCAACGACATCGGGTCCGAGGAAGCCTTCCTCGCCGCGATCGACGAGACCATCAAGTACTTCAATGACGGCGATATCGTTTCCGGTACCGTCGTCAAGGTCGACCGGGACGAAGTCCTGCTCGACATCGGCTACAAGACCGAGGGTGTCATCCCCTCGCGTGAGCTGTCCATCAAGCACGACGTCGATCCCTCCGAGGTTGTCGCCGTCGGCGACGATGTCGAGGCCCTCGTCCTGCAGAAGGAGGACAAGGAAGGCCGCCTCATCCTGTCCAAGAAGCGCGCCCAGTACGAGCGCGCCTGGGGCAAGATCGAGGAGATCAAGGAGGCCGACGGCGTCGTTTCCGGCACCGTCATCGAGGTCGTCAAGGGCGGCCTCATCCTCGACATCGGTCTCCGCGGCTTCCTGCCGGCCTCGCTGGTCGAGATGCGCCGGGTCCGCGACCTCCAGCCGTACGTCGGCAAGGAGATCGAGGCCAAGATCATCGAGCTGGACAAGAACCGCAACAACGTGGTCCTGTCCCGCCGGGCGTGGCTCGAGCAGACGCAGTCCGAGGTCCGGTCGACCTTCCTGCAGACCCTGCAGAAGGGGCAGATCCGCTCCGGCGTGGTCTCCTCGATCGTCAACTTCGGCGCGTTCGTCGACCTCGGCGGCGTCGACGGTCTGGTGCACGTCTCGGAGCTCTCCTGGAAGCACATCGACCACCCGTCCGAGGTGGTCGAGGTCGGCCAGGAGGTCACCGTCGAGGTGCTCGACGTCGACATGGACCGCGAGCGCGTGTCCCTGTCGCTCAAGGCCACCCTCGAGGACCCGTGGCAGCAGTTCGCCCGGATCCACCAGATCGGCCAGATCGTGCCCGGCAAGGTCACCAAACTCGTCCCGTTCGGCGCGTTCGTGCGCGTCGAGGACGGCATCGAGGGCCTCGTGCACATCTCCGAGCTGGCCGAGCGCCACGTCGAGGTGCCCGAGCAGGTCGTGACGGTCGGCAAGGACGTCATGGTCAAGGTCATCGACATCGACCTCGAGCGTCGCCGCATCTCGCTGTCGCTGAAGCAGGCCAACGAGGGCGACACCGCCGCGCACGTCAGCGAGCACTTCGACCCGACGCTGTACGGCATGGCCGCCGACTACGACGACCAGGGCAACTACAAGTACCCCGAGGGCTTCGACCCGGAGACCAACGACTGGCTCCCCGGTTACGAGAAGCAGCGTGAGGAGTGGGAGCGGCAGTACGCCGAGGCCCACGCTCGCTGGGAGGCGCACAAGTCCCAGATCGAGAGCGCGCAGGAGGCCGACGCCGAGGCGAAGGCCGACAACCCGTCCTCGTACACCTCGGGCGACGACGAAGGCGCCGGCACGCTGGCGTCCGACGAGGCGCTCCAGGCGCTGCGCGAGAAGCTCACCGGCAACTGAGCCCTCGCGTCGCCGACGACGCATCGCACGAGCCCCGCACCCACCTCGGGTGCGGGGCTCGTCGCATCTCGTGTCGCGCCGCGGCGCCTGCGTGATCGCGAGGGCGCCGGAGGTTACGGTGTGCCCGAACGGGAGGACACGTTGATGACGAGCCGACACCTGCCGGCGGTGGCCGGGGCCCTGATCCTGCTGCTGGCCGGCTGCTCGAACAGCGGCGAGCCCGAGGTGCCGGTCGTGCCGACGTCGGGGGAGCCGACCGAGGGCGGCGACAGCACCGAGGCGGGCGGCGAACCGACCGCGTCGCCGTCGTCCACCACGGGCGTCCCCGAGCTGTGCGGCGACCTCGCGACCGCCGGCGAGATCGCGCAGATCCTGCAGGTGCCCATGCAGGGCGAGACGGTGCGCGTCTACAACGACGAGTTCCTGCCCGACTCCGGTCGCACTGGCCGCCTGACCTGCAGCTACGGCGTCCCCGAGGTTCCGGAGGGCCAGACGCCGCCGCCCACCCCGCCGCCGGTGCCGCTGGAGATCGCCGTCAGTGGCTACACCGACGCCGACACCGCCGCCGGCCGCATCGACTCCACCGTCGACAGCGCGCAGGCCGCGGGCGCCGTCGTCACCGCGCAGACGGTGGCCGGCCACGACGGCTTCCTGCTGTCCGACGCCGAGGACGTCTCGTTCGTGGTCGCCGGCGACATCCGCACCTACGTCATCACGCTGCGGCACGGCCTGGTGCCGGCCGCCGCGGAGCCGGTCGTGCTGGTGAACCTGGCCGCACACCTGCTCGGCGGCGAGCCGGGCGCGACGACCACCCCCGGCACGACGCCGACGCCCGGGGCGACGCCGACGCCCGGCACGTCCGCGACCCCGACACCGGCGACGACCTAGCGGAGCGCGCCGGCCCACGACCGGTCCCCGTGCGGGAGATCCGCGCCCGCTAGGGTCGTGGGGTGCTGAGAGTCGGGCTGACGGGTGGGATCGGGGCCGGCAAGTCGGTGGTGGCGCGCCGGCTGGCCGAGCGGGGTGCGACGATCGTGGACGCGGACCTCATCGCTCGCGAGGTGGTCGAGCCGGGGACGCCGGGGCTGGCCGCCGTCGTGGACGAGTTCGGGCCGGGCGTCCTGACCCCCGACGGCGCCCTGGACCGGCCCGCGCTCGGGACGATCGTCTTCGCCGACGAGGATCGGCGGCGGGCGCTGAACGCGATCGTGCACCCGCTGGTCGGACGGCGTCGCCAGCAGCTGGTCGCCGCGGCCGGGCCCGACGCCGTCGTCGTCGAGGACATCCCGCTGCTGGTCGAGAACGGGCTGACGGCCGGGTTCCCGCTGGTCGTCGTCGTGCACGCGCCGGAGTCCGAGCGGCTGCGGCGCCTGGTCGAGGACCGCGGGATGGCCGAGGCGGACGCGCTGGCCCGGATCCGCGCGCAGGCGACCGACGAGCAGCGGCGCGCCGCGGGCGACGTCTGGCTGGACAACTCCGGTCCCCTTGTGGACACCCAGGCCGCCGTCGACGCCCTGTGGAAAGAGCGGCTGGTGCCGTTCGAGGCGAACCTGCGGACCCGCACCGGCGCGCCGCGTCCGCCGCACGCCGTCATCGCCGACCCCGACCCGACCTGGGCCGTTCAGGGAGAGCGGCTGCTGGGGCGCATCCGGCGCATCGCGGGCGACCGGCTGATCCGCTCCGACCACCACGGCTCGACGTCGGTGCCCGGGCTCCCGGCGAAGGACGTGATCGACGTGCAGCTGGTCGTCGCAGACCTCGACACCGCGGCGTCGGTGGCCGCGGACCTGGCCGAGGCCGGGCTGGTCCGCCTGCCCGACCGCTGGTGGGACGTCGACCGCGACGGCGTCGAGCGCGACAAGGTGCTCTGCGCGAACGCCGACCCCGGCCGCCCCGTCAACTGCCACATCCGCCCCGTCACGTCGCCGACCTGGCGCGATGCGCTGCTGTTGCGCGACTGGCTGCGGGCGCACCCGGACGCGGTGGGCGAGTACGCGGCGCTGAAACGGGGGCTGGCCGCTCAGCCGCACGCGTCGGTGGACGAGTACGCGACGCGGAAGACGCCGTGGATCAACCAGGCGCTGGCCCGCGCCGACGCCTGGGCGGCGGAGGTGGGTTGGCGGGTGTGAGGCGTTGGCCGTTCCCTGACGTTGGGCCGTCCCCCTGCTGCGTTGGTCGTCCCCCTGCTGCGTTGGCCGTCCCCCTGCTGCGTTGGCCCCGTCCCCCTGCTGCCCGATTGTCTTGGCCGCGGGCGCGCGCCTCAAGTCCGCGCGCGTTGTGGTGGGGCTCCGCTGTGGTTGGGGCGCTTGGACTTGACCCGCGCGCCCGCGGCTAAGAACGGGCAGCTATCAGGGGGACGGGGGAAGAGCGGCGACGGCTGCCGGGGCGTCTGGCCGGCTTCTGTGTGGCGTTGGTGTTGTTGAGCGTCCACGTGGTGAGANGCCGGGGCGTCTGGCCGGCTTCTGTGTGGCGTTGGTGTTGTTGAGCGTCCACGTGGTGAGATTTCGCCGTGATTCGGGAGCCATCACGAGGATTACCCCAGCGTCAACACCCCTACAGTCGTGGTGATGCTCACGGAATCCTCGTGATGTAGGCGATCGCCGATGATCATCGCCGCCCACAGCCCGACAAAGCACGCGAAACGGGCACGACAAGGCCGAGGCGTGCCCACATCCTCCCCGTCCCCCTGATAACTGCCCGTTCTTCGCCGCGGGCGGGTGAGTCAAGCGGTCATCGTCGCGAAGCGCCAATAGTCCGCTTGACGCGCCCGTTCGCGGCAAGAGAATGGGGCAGCAGGGGGACGGGGAGCCCCAGCGAACGCCACACCAAACCGACCCCCGGGTACAGCGGACCATCAGGGCAGCGGCCGGTAGAAGCCGCCACGCCGGGTACCGGGCGGGGCGAGGCCCGGCCGCGGCGCACCTCGCCCGCCTGGACCGTCCGGCCGGTCGGCGTCGTCCGTCGCGCCGCCGAAGAGGCTGCGGGTGAGGGCGCTGGTGTCGCTGAGCATCTCGTCGAGTGCGCTCGACAGGTCGGCGTCGGCGGTCGGGCGGCCGGCGTCGGCGGCGGCGAGGACCGCGCGGCGCATGAGCTCCTTGGCGAACGAGGCCGTCGTGCCCTCGGCGCGGTCGGCGGCGGAGTCCAGCGCCGCCGGGGTGAACGGCAGGTCCCGGGCGTAGAGCCGGTTCAGGCGTCGCCGGGCGGCGGCGTCGGGCAGCGGGATCTCGGCGGCGAGGTCGACCCGGCCGGGACGCTGGGCGAGCGCCGGCTCGAGCAGGTCGGCACGGTTGGTGGTGAGGACGAACGCGACGTCGGCGTCGTCGGCCAGGCCGTCGAGGGCGTCGAGCGCCTCGAACAGCAGCGGCTGCGGCCCGGCGGACAGGCTGCGGTCCTCGGCGATCAGGTCGCAGTCCTCCAGCACGACTACGGCCGGCTCGAGGGCGCGGGCGGTCTCGGCGGCGGCCTGGACCAGCTGGAGGGAGTGTCCGGACAGCAGGATCACCGTCGTGCCGGGGGTCGCCGACATGAGGTACTTGACGGTGTGCGTCTTGCCCGTGCCGGGCGGGCCGAACAGCAGGATGCCGCGCTTGAGGTGCTGGCCGGCCGCGCGGAGCGCGTCGCGGTGCCGAGCCACGCCGGTGAGATGCCGCTCGACCTTCGCGAGAACGCCGTCGGGCAGGACGACGTCGTCGGGCCGCAGGTCGGGGCGGGGGAGGAACGTGACGGTGCCGTTGGTGGCGCCGAACTGGCTGGGAGTGAACGTGACGACCTGCCCGCGCAGCACGCTGTGCTCGGACATGAGGCTGCGCAGCTCGTCGAGCAGGGCGGGAACGACGGCGTCGGCCGCGGCCAGCACTTCGAGCTCGGGGTGCTCGCGGCCGAAGTGCGGCTGTGGTGCCCGCTGCAGCACCGCGACCGGGACCTGGTCGTAAGTGAACAGGTGCAGGCCGAACGAGACGACCTGGCGGCTGGAGCGGGGTCCGGTGGGGACGCGCGCGTAGTCGACGGGGCTGACGGGGAACTGGCGGTGGCCGGCGAACTCGATGATCTCGGCGAACGACGAGTGCCGCCGCTGCTGCCCGCCGCCGATGCCGAGGAGCCGCCGTTCGCCATGCCGTTGGGCCAGTACCTCGAGGGCGACGTCGGCGTCGGTGAAGCGCTGCGTGGACACGTGTTCGCCCACCACCGGCAGGGAGCGCGGCGGCACGCCGAGGTGCTGCTCCAGGAGGGGGAGCAGCGGCTCGGCGCCGGGGTCGCCCTCGAGCGGCATCTGGTGCACGACGTCCTGGAGGAAGGCTTGGAACGTGGTCACGAACCTGCGGGTGTCGTCGTCCATCGCTGTGAGCGTAGCCGTAGCCTCGGACTCTGTCGGTGGGAGCGCATACCGTTGATGTCATGCGCGCGGCAAGTGAGATCTCCCGGGTGGTGTCGCCCTTCAAGGTCGTCAGCGAGTGGGAGCCGTCCGGCGACCAGCCGGCGGCCATCGACGAGCTCGAGCGGCGGGTCCGCCGGGGCGACAAGAACACCGTCCTGCTGGGCGCCACCGGTACGGGCAAGAGCGCCACGACGGCCTGGCTGGTCGAGCGCCTGCAGCGGCCCACACTGGTGATGGTGCCGAACAAGACGTTGGCGGCCCAGTTCGCCAACGAGCTGCGCGAGATGTTCCCCAACAACGCCGTCGAGTACTTCGTCTCGTACTACGACTACTACCAGCCCGAGGCGTACGTCCCGCAGAGCGACACCTACATCGAGAAGGACTCCTCCATCAACGAGGAGGTCGAACGGCTCCGGCACTCGGCCACGTGGTCGCTGCTCACCAGGCGCGACGTCATCGTGGTGGCGACGGTGTCGTGCATCTACGGCCTGGGTTCGGCCGACGAGTACCTGCACCGCATGGTCCACCTCAAGGTCGGCGACGAGAAGAACCGCGAGGGGCTGCTGCGCGAGCTGGTCGACGTCCAGTACACCCGCAACGACCAGAACCTCACCCGCGGCACGTTCCGGGTCCGCGGCGACACCCTCGAGATCATCCCGATGTACGACGAGCTGGCCGTGCGGGTCGAGTTCTTCGGCGACGAGATCGAGCGCATCATGACCATGCACCCGCTCACCGGCGAGGTCATGCGCGAGGAGCAGGAGACCTACGTCGCGCCCGCCACCCACTACGTCGCCGGGCGCGAGCGCATGGAGCGGGCCATCCGGTCCATCGAGGCCGAGCTGGAGGAGCGGCTGGCCGAGCTGGAGCGTCAGGGCAAGCTGCTCGAGGCGCAGCGGCTGCGCATGCGCACCACCTACGACATTGAGATGATGCGCGAGGTCGGGTTCACGTCGGGCATCGAGAACTACTCGCGTCACCTCGACGGCCGCGCGCCGGGGTCGGCGCCGAACTGCCTGCTCGACTACTTCCCCGACGACTTCCTGCTGGTCATCGATGAGTCGCACGTCACGGTGCCGCAGATCGGCGGCATGTACGAGGGCGACATGAGCCGCAAGCGCACGCTCGTCGACCACGGCTTCCGGCTGCCGAGCGCCATGGACAACCGGCCGCTGCGGTTCGAGGAGTTCCTCGAGCGCATCGGCCAGACGGTGTACCTGTCGGCCACGCCCGGGCCGTACGAGATGGAGAAGGTCGACAGCGTCGTCGAGCAGATCATCCGGCCGACCGGCCTGGTCGACCCCGAGGTCGTGGTGAAGTCCACGAAGGGCCAGATCGACGACCTCATCCACGAGATCCGCCTCCGGGTCGAGCGCGACGAGCGGGTGCTCGTCACCACGCTGACCAAGAAGATGGCCGAAGACCTCACCGACTACCTGCTCGAGCGCGGCATCCAGGTGCGCTACCTGCACAGCGAGGTCGACACCCTGCGCCGGGTCGAGCTGCTGCGCGAGCTGCGGGTGGGCGAGTTCGACGTACTCGTGGGCATCAACCTGCTCCGCGAGGGCCTCGACCTCCCCGAGGTGTCGCTGGTGAGCATCCTCGACGCCGACAAGGAGGGCTTCCTGCGCTCCGGGACGTCGCTGATCCAGACCATCGGCCGTGCGGCGCGCAACGTGTCCGGTCAGGTCCACATGTACGCCGACACCATCACGCCGTCCATGCAGAACGCCATCGACGAGACCAACCGGCGGCGCGAGAAGCAGGTCGCCTACAACCGCGAGCACGGCATCGACCCGACGCCGCTGCGCAAGCGGATCAGCGACATCACGCAGATGCTGGCCCGCGAGGACGCCGACACCGAGGCGCTCATCGGCGGGTCCGGCCGTGCGGCCAGCCGGGGCAAGTCGCCGGTGCCGGGGGTCCGCAGCAGCGTCGGCAGCGCCGGCAAGCACGCCGCCGACCTCGCCGGCATGCCGGCGGCCGACCTCGCCGGTCTCATCCAGCAGCTCAGCGACCAGATGCACGCGGCCGCCGCGGAGCTGCAGTTCGAGCTGGCCGCCCGGCTGCGCGACGAGATCTCGGAGCTGAAGAAGGAACTGCGGGGGATGCACGAGGCCGGCGTCCGCTGACCCCGCGCCGCCGGGCGCAGCGGCGGCATGGTGCCTGCCGTGTGTGTGTCCTTGGGCTGGACGGGTCGGCGCGCCCTGCGACGACCGAGCGGGGTGATCACGGGGAACCTCGGCTCCTGCAGCCGGGCGACCAGACCTTCTTCGGTGATCGACTCAGTTCAAGGCGTGGTGCGCGCCGCCTGCCAGCGGGTCATGGTCGCCGGCGGTGACCTGAGCGCCAACTGTTGGCGGTGGTGTCACCACGCCAGGTCCTGATCGTCGCCAGGGTGTGAGCCGACGTTCTGCGTGAAGACCTGCCGTCGCTCACGGTGACGAGGAATCGTGGACAACTGGTCCGCGCTCTGCGCGACGTCGGCGCCGTCACCGTGACGACGTGGACGTCGCCGGTGATGACCCTCGACCCGCCTTGATCATCAACCTTCTGAGCTGCCATGACGACTGAAAAGGTGGATGATGACGGTCAACCGTGCCGCGAGGCCAGCCGGCAACGTCACCACGCCGATCCCATGAGATCGCCGGGCGACGGCCAGATCTTCATGATCAGTGACGCCGTCATCAGCAGCGTCGATGTCGGCTCACACCAGGGCCGGACGGGCGCGGCGGCCGGGCGACAGCTAGGGTTCTCCGACACAACCGGACGAACGTCACGGAGGCCGGCACCGATGATCCGCGTCAGGCGCTGATGCTCACGGTTCTGGGCGCCTCCGACGACGAAGATCGCGTGTACCGGCAGCTGGTGTCGGTGGTCTCCGCGACGGCCGCCGAGCTCGCCGCGGCGACCGGGCTGCCGTCCGAGGCCGTGGACGGCGCGCTGGCAGGGCTCCTCGAGCGCGGGCTGGCCAGCCGCACGGCCGACACCCCGGCGCGGTACGTCGCGGCGTCGCCCGGGGTGGTCGAGGCGATGATCGCCGACCGGCTGAGCGAGCTGCGCTCGGCGCAGAAGACGCTGGACCGCCTCGCCGCGCAGCACCGGGCCAACGCGCTGGCCATGGAGGCGTCCGGGGTGTTCGAGATCGTCCGGGGCCAGGAGGCGCTGCGCCGGGCCGCCATGACGATGCTCGCGGCCGCCCGGTCCGAGGTGCTCAACCTCATCAAGCCGCCGATCATCGCCGTGCGATCGGAGGAACAGGTGCAGCCCGCCGCGCCGGTGCGCGGCCGCACGGTCTTCGAGACCGAGGCGCTGGAACGGCCGGGAGCGCTGCGGGCGGTGCGGGACGGCCTGCGGCCGGGGGACCAGGTGCGGGTGCACACGCGACTGCCGGTGAAGATGCTCGTGGTCGACCGGTCGGTGGCCCTATTGCCGATGGCCCGGGACGACACGACCCCGGTCGGGGTGCTGGTCCGGGCGGGTGCCGTCCTGGACGCCCTCCTCGAGCTGTTCGACTTCGTCTGGGCCGCCGCCGTGCCGCTGCACGTCGACAACGAGAACTCGCCCTCGCCGCGCGACCCGTTCCTCGACGCCGACGACCGCCAGCTGCTCTCGCTGCTGCTGGCCGGGCTCACCGACGAGGCCATCGCCGTGCATCGCGGCACCAGCATGCGCACCGTCCAGCGGAAGGTGCAGGCGCTGATGAACCGTGCGCATGTGCGCACGCGCATGCAGCTGGCCTGGGAGGCCGCCCGCCGCGGCTGGGTGTGACGGCGGCGGACCAGGTGTCGTCTCTGTGACATTGGCGCACAGTCGCCGCCGATGACCGTTGAGTCGGCGTTCGCGGCATTCGTACTGTCAAGGCCCACGATGACGGGCCGAGGTGCGCCCGGGCGCGACGAACAGGAGAACGCCGTGAGACACGTTCTGGCCGGCGCGGCCGTCCTCGTCCTGACGGCCGGCGCGACGACGGCGGCCGTCGCTCCCGGCGCCCCCGCCGTCCCCGCCTCGCCGGACCCCGCGGTGTCCGTGCTCGACACCGCCGGCGGCGCGCCCGAGCCGGCGGCCGCACCGGCCGGCGCACCCGTGGAGATCACGCTGATCACCGGCGACACCGTCGTCTACACCGACACCGGTGGCCCGCGGCCCGACGTCGCCGTCGAGCTCGCCCCGGACAGCGGCACCCGCGGCATGGAGATGACCGTCGGCCCGGACGGCGTGCACGTCGTACCCGACCAGGCCAAGCCGCTGATCTCCGCGGGGCTGCTCGACGAGCGGCTGTTCGACGTGCGGTACCTGGCGGAGAACGGCTACACCGACGACCGCATCGACACCATCCCGCTCATCGTGACCTACGCCGACGGTGCCGGACGGCTCGCGCAGCGGTCGGCCGCGCTACCCGCCACGTCCGGCGTGACGCCGTTGACCAGCATCGACGGCGCCGCGGTCGACGTCGCCAAGGACGCGACCGGCGACTTCTGGCGCCACCTCACCAGCCGGCGGGCGCGCAGCTCCGCCGCGGTGGAGAAGGTGTGGCTGGACGCCCGCGTCTCGGCCAGCCTGGACGACAGCCGGCCGCAGATCGGCGTCCCCGAGGCGTGGGAGAGCGGCTACGACGGCGACGGCGTCACCGTCGCGGTCCTGGACACCGGGTACGACACCGGGCACCCGGACCTCGCCGGCCAGGTGGTCGGCTCGCGCAGCTTCATCGAGGGCGAGACCGTGCACGACGGCCACGGGCACGGCACCCACGTCGCCTCCACGGTCGCCGGCACCGGCGCCGCCTCCGACGGCCGCTACTCCGGCGTGGCACCCGGGGCGGACCTGCTCGTCGGCAAGGTGCTGGACGACCAGGGCTACAGCTACAACTCCGAGGTCATCGACGGCATGGAGTGGGCGGTCGAGCAGGGTGCGGACATCGTCAACCTCAGCCTCGGGTCCTACCCGAGCAACGGCCAGGACCCGCAGAGCCAGGCGCTGAACCGGCTCAGCGAGGAGTCCGGGACGCTGTTCGTCGTGGCCGCCGGCAACTACGGCCCGGGCGCGCCGACGGTGACCTCGCCGGCCGCCGCGGACGCGGCCCTGGCGGTCGGCGCCGTCGACGCCGAGGACCGGATGGCCGACTTCTCCAGCCGCGGCCCGCGCGTCGGCGACCGGGCCATCAAGCCGGAGATCACCGCACCCGGCGCGGCGATCGTGGCCGCCCGGGCCGGCGGCACCGAGGAGGGCGTGCCCGTGGGGGAGTACTACCTCGCCAACGGCGGCACCTCCATGGCCAGCCCGCACGTCGCCGGGGTCGCCGCGATGGTCGCGCAGCGGCACCCGGACTGGACCGGGGCGCAGCTCAAGGACGCGCTCATGAGCACCGCCGTCGACCTCGGCCACGACCTCTACGCGCAGGGCAGCGGCCGGGTCGACGCCGCCGCCGTCACGTCGTCGCCGCTCACCGCGACCGGCAAGGCGGAGCTCGGCGTGCACCCCTACCCGCAGACCGGCGCCGCACCCCGCACCGTCCCCGTCACCTACGTCAACAGCGGCGGGACGGACCTGCGGCTGGAGCTCGCGCTGGACGTCACGGACCTGAACGGCGCCGCGCCCGCGGCCGGCGCGCTCACGCTGTCCGCGCCGAGCCTGACCGTGCCGGCCGGCGGGACCGCCACCGTCGAGGTCACCCTCGACCCGGCCCGCAGCGCCGCCGGCCGGTTCACCGGCCACCTGCGGGCGACGGCGCCGGGCGGGGCCGCCGCGATCACCGCGGTGGCCTTCGAGGTCGAACCGGCGACGCACCAGCTCACCGTCGGCGTCGTCGGGCGGGACGGCGCCACACCGGACCGCGCCGGCGTGGTCGTCGTCA
Organism: Jiangella rhizosphaerae; assembly: GCF_003579925.1. Classification (GTDB taxonomy): domain Bacteria; phylum Actinomycetota; class Actinomycetes; order Jiangellales; family Jiangellaceae; genus Jiangella; species Jiangella rhizosphaerae. The sequence goes on from NZ_QUAL01000151.1 coordinate 12,244, forward strand.
ACGAGGCGAACCCCGCGCTGCACTACTCGACCCAGGACGTGTACGACGGCGACGAGCTGGTGTTCCGCGTCCCGGCCGGCACGTACACCGTGTACGGGACGATCGCGACGGGCGACCCCGGCGGCGGCTTCACCGACGTCAGCAGCGACATCTTCGCGCAGACCGGCGTGCGCGTCGGCGCCGACACCCGGGTCGTGGCGGACGCCCGGGACGCCGTCGACATCGAGTTCGACGTGACCGACGACCCGCGCCCCACTGAGCCGACGCAGCTCACCACCACGCTGTACCGCACCATGGCCAACGGCGCGACGACGGTGTACACCGGGCTGAACGACCGGTCGGACCGCACGACGCGCTACGGCGCCATCCCGGCTCCGGAGCCGGCGACCGGCGAGCTCACCATGACGACCGCGACCACGTTGCGCGAGCCGCTGATCCGGGCGGCGGCCGGGTCCGCGACGGTGCCCGTGGTCACCCCGCGCTACACCGGCCGGTTCGCGGGGGAACGGGTGGCCCCGCTGGTCGACGTGGGCGCCGGCACCGCCGAGGAGTACGCCGCGGCGGACGTCGACGGCGCCGTGGTGCTGGTGTCGGGCGACCCGTCCTGGGCCGAGGAGCAGGCCCGGCTGGCCGAGACGCACGGGGCGGCGGCGCTGCTGGTGGCGCGCGACCGCCCGGGTCCGGTATCGGTCTCCGTCGACAGCGCCAACACGCTGCCGGTGCTGGCGACGTCGTTCGAGGAGGGCGAGCGGCTGCGCGAGCGGCTGGCCGACGGGCCGGTCGAGCTGACGCTCACCGGCGTGACGGAGGGCAGGTTCACCTACCAGCTGTGGGCCGAGGACGCCGGCCGGATCCCGGACGAGCTCACCCACACCACCCGGCGCGCCGAGCTGGCCGCCGTCGAGAACACCTACCACGCCGAGGTGGAGGGGCTGCGCGGCAGCGAGGTGATGGAGGTCTACGCCGCCTGGGAGGGTGGCACGTTCCGGTTCTTCGACCAGCTGATCCAGCCGGTCCGGCGCACCGACTACGTGACGGCCGGCCGGGACATGCGTCAGCGGCAGCAGGTGCACTCGGTGTGGAGCTGGAACTCGGTGAACCTGCGCGGCACGGTGCAGGCCTACCAGCCGGGGCGCACGTACCCGGTGAGCTGGCACGAGGCACCCGGCCACCCGACGGCGCACACCGACCTGCCGTGCGTCATGTGCCGCAGTGAGAACATCTGGGCGTTCGCCCCGTGGCCGCGCGGCGACTCCGACCCCACGCACTACGGGAGCGGCCGCACCTGGACCACCACGACCTTGTTCCGGGACGGCGAGCGGATCGACGACCCGGCGGCGTTCCTCGTCGAGGAGGAGGCGACGTACCGCATCGAGCAGGTCGGCCAGGCCGAGGTGGGTCCGGAGCATCAGCTGGCCGCCGACACGCACACCGCCTGGACGTTCGTGTCCGAGGCGCCGGCCGAGCTGGAGATCGACGGCTGCGGCGAGATCCTGCCCAGCGCCAACGTGTGCGCCGCGTTCCCGGTGATCATGCTCGGCTACGACGTGCCGCTGGACCTGCTCAACCGGGCGCCGGCCGGCCGTGGCTTCGGGTTCACCGTGCGCACGAGCCGCGCCGTCGGGTACACGGGCCCGTCGGACGTGGCCGGCATGACGGTGGACGTGTCGTTCGACGACGGCGGCACGTGGGTGCCCGCGCGCGTCCTGCCCCGGCCGCGCGGCGGCGAGTTCCAGGTCCGGACGCACCATCCGAAGCTGGCCGACACCAGCGGCTTCGTCAGCCTCCGGGTGGAGGTCTGGGACGACCGTGGCAACCGCACCGTCCAGACGATCGAGCGGGCGTACGCGCTCCCCTGACCGGGGCCGTGCTCACGCACCTGAAAGTGCCTTTTGTAAGCCGTTCTTTACTCACTCATGATGGTGTTACGCACTACTAGTGAGGTGAGGAAGATGGTCGAGCAGGCGGGATCGCAGGTCGTCATCGAGGTGTGGGCCGACCTGGGCTGCCCGTGGTGCTATGTCGGAAAGCACCGGCTCCGGGCCGCGATCGCGCAGCGCCCGGACGCGGATCGGTTCACGATCGTGATGCGGTCCTTCGAGCTGGACCCGGAGGCGCCGCACGAGCTGGAGAGGAACGAGGAGAGCTTCATCCGCGCCCATGGCGGCACCGCCGCCGACGTCCTGCGGGCGGAGCGCCAGATGCAAGCCATGGCGCGCAGGGAAGGGCTGAAGTACTCCCTGGACCGCCTGAACGCCAACACGTTCGACCTGCACCGCGTGGTGCAGTACGCCAACGATCAGGGCCGCGGGTTCCAGTTCTTCTCCGACGTGCAGGACGGCTTCTTCGCGGGCACGCTCAACCCCTTCGACCCGGAGGCGCTGGCGGGTGTCGCGGAGTCGGCCGGCCTGGATGCGCGGCGAGTGCGCGAGATCCTCGCGAGCAACGAGTACGCCGACCGAGTGCGCGCCGACCGCCGCGAGGGTCTGGAGCTGGGCGCGACCGGCGTTCCGTTCGTCGTCCTCGACCGCCGGGTGGCCGCCCCGGGCGCCCAGAAGGTCGCCGTCTATGCCCAGTTGCTGGAGCAGGTGGCCGGGCCCGTGCCGAGCGAGCGTGTGTCATGAGCGAGGCGAAGGGCGGGCTTCAGATCGTGGCGGCTCCCGCCAGCGGGTGGTGCGACCCCGGCACCGGGGTGTGCCACATCGACACCGCCGACGACGCGGCGAGCGCTGCGGCGACCGACGAGGATGCCGTGGCCGGCGTGCCCGGCGCTACGCACTGACGACCGCCACCGGCGGGTCAGTGCGCCGACGCGCTGACCGGGGCCTTGGCCCGGCCGACTCCGCTCAGGTCGCTGGCGGCTCGGTTGCCGGCGATCTCGCCGTGGTGGGCGGCCGCCCAGCCGGCCAACGCCGTCACCGCGTCGATCAGCGACCGGCCTAGGGCGCGTCTCCTTATTGGCGTAGCCAGATGGTGACGGCGGCGAGCACGATGCCTCCGCGGTAGGTGAGGGCGAGC
>NZ_QUAL01000148.1 GCF_003579925.1 Jiangella rhizosphaerae
CTCGACGACGCCACAGCGCACTCGGCGGCCTCCCACCGATCAGCCGCCTGCCACCAACGTGATGGCCGGGTACACCTAGGACGGGCTGCCGCCGTTCTCGTCCTCCGGCGGCGCCGGGGTGTCGTCGAGCCCGGACATGTCCCACTCGTCGGTGACGAGGAAGGCCGCGGGGTCGGCGAGGTCGTCGGCCGACGGCATGAGGTCGGGGTGCGCCCAGACGGCGTCGCGGCCATCGGTGCCGCGGGCCTCGCGGACCGCCGCCCAGAAGTCGGCGGCCTCGCGCAGCTTGCGCGGCCGCAGCTGCAACCCGACGAGCGTCGCGAAGGTCTGCTCGGCCGGCCCGCCCGACGCGCGGCGGCGGCGGACGGTCTCGCGCAGCGCCGGCGCCGACGGCAGCCGGTCGGCCGTGGCCTGTGTGACGACGTCGTCGACCCAGCCCTCGACCAGCGCCAGCGCCAGCTCGAGGCGGTCGAGTGCGGCCTGTTGCTCCGGCGTCGTCGGCACGTCGAACAGCCCGCCCTCGAGCGCCTCCTGCAACGCCTCGGGCCGCTGCGGGTCGATCTCGCGCATCTTCTCCTCGATGGCGCTGGTGTCGACGCTCACGTTGCGGGCGTACTCCTCGACCAGCGCGACGATGTGCGCGCGCAGCCACGGCGCGTGGCCGTACAGCCGGACGTAGGCGGCCTCACGCAGCGCGAGGTAGAGCGTGACGTCGCGCGGCTCGACCCCGAGGCCCTCGCCGAAGGCGCGGACGTTGGCCGGCAGCAGCGCCGGGTGCCCGGCGGCCAGCGGCACACCGACGTCGGCGGACCCGACCACCTCGCCGGCGAGCCGGCCGATGCTCTGACCGACCTGAGCGCCCCACATGGAGACGCCGACCTGCTGCATCATGCCGATGAGCGGGCCGGCGGCCTGGGCGACCTCGGGCGGCAGCGACTTGCTCATGGCCTCGGAGACCCGGGCGGCCAGCGGCTCGACGAGGTCCTTCCAGGCGGCCTGGGTCCCCTCGACCCACTCCGCGCGGCTCCACGTGCGCGGCGCGCCGCCGGTGGACGGGAACGTGGTGGCGTCGTCGAGCCAAGTGTCGGCGAGCCGGAACGCGTCGTCGACGTCGCGCCGGTCGGTGCCGCTGACGGAGCGGTCGCCGGCGGCCGAGACGACCTCGCGCGCGGCCTGGTTGGCGAGGTTCCAGTTCACCGGCCCGCCGGACCAGGACAGCATCTGGCCCAGCTGCTGGAACATGGCGCCGAGGTCGGGGCTGCCGCCGGGGCCGCCGGGAGCCCCCGGCCCGCCGCCGCCGAACATGCCGAAGAGCGCGCCGAACGGGTCGTTCGGGCCGGGCCCGCCGGAGCCACCGGAGCCGGAACCGGACTTCTCGGGCTGGTTGTCGTCCGGGTCGTCGGCGGAACGGAAACCGAAGGGGACATCATTCATGGCAGCGCCTCAGGCAGGATGGGAAGCGTTCGGGAGCGCCTCATGCGTTCCACGGTAGTCGTTGAAGGGGATTTCGTGGGCAGACAGTCGGGCCGGGTTCGCGCTGGGCGCAACGGCGGCAACGGCCTGGTGATCGCGGTCACCGGCGCCGCCTCCGGCGTCGGCCGCCTGCTGGCCGCACGGCTGGCCGCCAGCGACGACGTCGCCGAGGTGGTGGGCCTCGACGACGCCCGCGGCGACGTCGACGGCGTCACCTGGCGCGTGATGGATCTCACCGATCCCGCCATCGTCACGCGGCTCGCCGGCGTCGACGCCGTCGTGCACGCGGCCGTCGACATCGGCATCACCGACGACCCCGCCGTGCGCTCGCACCGCAACGTGCGCGGCACGCAGACCATCCTGACGGCGTCCGCGGCGGCCGGCGTGAAGCACGTCGCCGTCCTGACCAGCGCGATGGTCTACGGCGCGCAGCCCGACAACCCCGTCCCGCTCGACGAGGACGCACCGCTGCGCGCGGAGCCGGACGGCTCGATCATCAGCGACCTCCTCGAGATCGAGGATCTCAGCGCCCGGGCGCCGCGGTCGCACCCCGGTATGTCGGTGACGGTGGTCCGCCCGGCCGCCGTAGTCGGCCCGGGCGTCGACACCGTCCTGACCCGCCACTTCGAGGCGCCGCGGCTGCTGGTCGTGCGCGGCAGCGAGCCCGCCTGGCAGTTCTGCCACGTCGACGACCTCGCGTCGGCGCTGGAGTACGTCGTGCTGCACGACGTCGCCGGGCCGGTCGCCGTCGGCAGCGACGGCCACCTCGACCAGGCGACCGTCGAGGAGCTGTCCGGCCGCAGCCGCATCGAGCTGCCGGCCTCGTTCGCGTTCGGCACGGCGCAGCGGCTGCACCGCCTCGGCGTCACCCCGGCGCCGGCCAGCGAGCTGCACTACGTCACCCGGCCCTGGGTCGTGGCCGCCGAGCGGCTGCGCAAGGCCGGCTGGCAGCCCCGGTACGACAACGCCGAGGCGCTGCGGGCGCTCATGGAAGAGGTCGGTGGCCGGCACGCGCTGGCGTCGCGACGCATCGGCAAGCGCGACGCCGCCACGGCGGCCACCATCGGCGCCGCCGGTGCCACCGTCGCGATCCTGGGTACGGCGGTCGTCGTGCGTAAGGCCCGTCGCCGGAAGAGGACTTGAACATGGACGTCATCCGGCTGCTCGACGTGCGGCCCGACCCGCTCTCCGTCGACGAGGTGCTGGCCGCGGTGTCCGACCGCGGCGCCGGCGGCACCGTCGTGTTCGTCGGCACGGTCCGCGAGGCCGACGGCGGCCGCGACGTCACCAGCCTCGACTACGAGGCGCACCCGACGGTCGCCGACGTGCTCCGTACGGTCGCCGAGAAGGTCGCCGCCGGCACGCCGGTCCGCGCGCTGGCCGCCGTCCATCGCGTCGGCCACCTCGAGATCGGCGACATCGCCGTCGTCGTCGCAGCCGCCGCCGACCACCGCCAGGAGGCGTTCGCCGCCTGCCGGCAGCTCATCGACGACCTCAAGCGCGAGGTCCCCATCTGGAAACACCAGCGCTTCGACGACGGCGGCGAGGAGTGGGTCGGCTCGCCGTGACGCGAACCGGCTGAAACGTCCGGGCCTCCTCATAGCGTCCTTCTGGGTGAGGACGACGAACGGAGGCTGGCGGTGGCCGGCAGCGCGGAAGGCTTCAAGGAGTTCGCCACGTCGTGCAGCGGCCGGTTGTTCCGGACGGCCTGGCTGCTGACGGGCGACTGGCACCTGGCCGAGGACCTCGTGCAGGAGACGCTCGGCAAGGTGTACCGCGCATGGACGAAGCGCAGCCGGCCCGACGATCCCGTCGCCTACGCCCGCACGACGCTGGTGCGCACGTTCATCACGCACCGGCGGCGGCGCGGTTCGGCCGAGCGACCCTCCGACGCGCTACCGGACCTGCCGGCCGGCGAGACGGACGTCGCGCTGCGGGTCACGCTCATCGACACGCTGGCCAGGCTCGACGCGAAGGACCGCGCCGTTCTGGTGCTGCGCTACTGGGAAGACCGCAGCGTCGACGAGACCGCGGCGGAACTCGGGCTGTCCGCGGGCGCCGTGCGCTCGCGCAGCTTCCGTGCGCTCGACCGGCTCCGCGCCGTTCTGGGCACCGACGGCCTGACCCCCACGACCCAGAACGAGGTGAGCTGAGTGACCATCGAGGAAGAACTCGAGCTGGCCCTGCGGGCCGAGGCCCTGCGCATCGACCCGCCCGTCATCGACCTCGTCGAGGGCGGGGTCGCGCGCGGCCGCGCCATGCAGCGGCGACGACGGACCCGGCTGGCGGTCGGCGGGGCGGCGCTGGTCCTTCTGGCCGGGGCCGGCACGGTGCTCGCGGTCCCGTTGCTGGGCGGCGGAGCCGGTCGAGCCGGCGGCGCTGGACCCGGACGCCGTCGTCGACGCCGCCGTCGCGCTCCTGCCGCCCGGCGAGGTCACCGACGTGAACGCCGGGTCCGAGGGCGTGGCGTCGGTGTGGCTCGACTTCGTCTACGACGACGGGCTGGGTGCCAGCTGGATGAACGGCTCGGTCGCACTGACCTCCGGCGGCGCCGTGCCGCGGTGCGCCACCGGCGCCGAGGGGACGTGCGAGGACCACGTGCTCGACGACGGCACCGTCATGCTGCTGGAGACGGGTCCCTACTACCAGGACGGACGCGAGCCCGGCCGGCTGCTATGGCAGGCGACCGCGGCGTCCCCCGATGGGCTGACGGTGCGGCTCAGCGAGATGAACACGCCCACGGAGAAGCGGTCCGAGCCTAGCCGCGAGCAGCCGCCGCTGTCGTTGGAGCAGCTGGCCGCCGTGGTCACCGACGGCGTGTGGCGCGAGCTGACCGCGGGCCTGGCCGCCGCGGCCGAGGCGGAGCGCGCCGCGCAGGAGCTCGCCGACGAAGCGGCCGCGGCGGCCGCCGCCGCGGCGGAGGCGNTGGGCGCGGAGTTGGCCGCCGACCTCGGCCCGGGCTGGGTCGCCGGTGGCACGGACATGCCGTTGTCGGCGGTGCCGTCGCCCGAGGTGCGGGCCGGGCTGCCGGCGGGATACCGCGGCGCCATCGTCAACCGCGACGTCTACGCCGCCGGCACCATGAGCCTCGAGGACCTCTGCGCACCGGGCATCGAGAAGGGCCTGGAGTCGCTGCCGTGCGAGGCGGCGGGCGAGGGCCTCTGGGTCCACCGGGTGCGGTCCGTCACCGACGACCTCGCGCCCAGCGATGCCGTCCAGGACGACGTGTCGGTGGTGTACGTCCTCGACGACGGCCGGCTGTCCCACGTCCGCGTCTGGGTCAGCGAACCGGCCGAGACGTCGACGGCCGCGCGGCGGGCCGCGGCGCTCGACTGGCTCGAGGAGCAGATCGACGATCTCGCCCGCGCCGCCGCGGCCGCCGTCGCGGGCGACCAGGGCTGACCACGTACTCTTACGGTGTCCGTGCCCGTTCACCGTGAGGACCGCCCACACCGATGACCCGCCGATCCGCGACGCTGGCCGTCGCCGGTGCCCTGATCGTCGCGCTCGTCGCGGTCGCGTCCCTGTTCCAGCTGCCCTACGTCGTGTACTCGCCCGGGCCGGTCGAGGACACGCTGGGGGAGTGGAACGGCCAGCAGGTCATCCAGATCGACGGCGCCGAGACATACCCGACCGAGGGCGTGCTCGACCTCACGACGGTCGGCGTGACGTCCGCCGACGCCGAGCTCGACCTCCTCACGGCGCTGCGGGCGTGGCTCGACCCCGACCGCGCCGTCATCCCGCGCGAGCTGGTCTACCCCGAGGGCACGACGGCCGAGCAGTCGCGGCAGCAGAACGCCGCGATGCTCGCCAACTCGCAGCAGAACGCCGAGGTCGCCGCGCTGCGCAAGCTCGGCTACGACGTTCCCGAGAAGGTGGTCGTCGACGCCGTGGTCGAGGACGCCCCGGCCGACGGCATCCTCGAGCCCGGTGACGTCGTCGTGTCCGTCGACGGCAACGCCATCGCCACCCCCGAGGACGTCGTCGAGGCCGTCACCGCCCACGAGCCCGGCGAGACCGTCACGTTCGTCGTCGAGCGCGACGGCGCGGAACTCACCCAGCGCATCGAGACCATCGCCGCCGAGGACGACGGCCGGGCGCTCGTCGGGTTCAGCCCGGTGCTCGGCTTCGACCTGCCGGTCGACATCGAGATCGGCATCGACGAACGCATCGGCGGCCCGAGCGCCGGCATGATCTTCGCCGTCGCCATCTACGACACGCTCACCCCGGGCGCGCTGCTCGACGGCGCCCACGTCGCCGGCACCGGCGAGATCCGGCCCGACGGCACGGTCGGCGCGATCGGCGGCATCCAGCAGAAGATCGCCGCCGCCAACCACGACGGAGCCGATCTGTTCCTCGCCCCGGCCAGCAACTGCGACGAAGCGGTCGGCGGCAACAACGGCGACATGCGGGTGGTCCCCATCGAGACGCTCGACGACGCCGTCAGCACCATCGAGGCGTTCGTCGCTGGCGACACCGACGACCTCGCCTCCTGCCCGGCCTGACGCTCAGCGGAACGTCTCGGCCAGGGCGTTGCCGAGCTCGGGCGACAGTTCGGCCCCGCGGATGAGTTCGTCGTCGGCTTCGTGGCCGCGGATGCGCAGCACCGAGGCGCGGGTGCCGTCGCGCATGACGCCGACGACGACGCGGACGTCGGAGCGGTCGGGGTGCTGCTGCGCCCAGCGCGCGGCGGCGCCCTCGTCGTCGGGCATCTGCTCCTCGGCGCCCGGCGGCAGCACGATGCGCTCGAGGACCAGCGCGCAGCCCGTGACGGTGTCGGGCCAGGTGATCTCGACGAGAAGATCCTCGATGGCCCGGCCGGCGACGTCCTGTTCGATGGGGGTGAGCGAGTCGGCGGGCGCGCCGGGCTCGATGCCGATGCTCGCCGCCAGGGCGGGCTCGCGCGACAGCAGGTCGGCGGTCGGCGCAAGGGCGTACAGCCGGGCCGGCTGATCCCACCCGTCGCCGCGGACGTGCTGTTCGATCTCCGCGATCGCGCGGACCAGGGCGCTCGGCTGGTCGTCCGTGCTCATGACGGCATCGTCGCACGCGCGGCGACGGCCCGCGAAACCGGTCACGACCGGGCGACGAACCGGTCACGGTTCACGCAGAAACGTCCGCTGACAGCGATGTTCCGACCGCGGGTCGGAACCGCGGGAGCCGGTGAGATAGTTTTCCAGGGGTGAGCCAGGACATGCCCCGACCCGCCGGACCATTCCGTGGAGCGCCCCAACGACGGTCGCGCGCGCTGCTGCCCACGCTCATCGTGCTCGGCGTGCTCGTCGCGTCGTACGTGCTCATCGTGACGTTCTGGACCGACCGGCTGTGGTACCAGTCGGTCGACTTCACCCAGGTGTTCACGACGCAGCTGATCACGCGCATCGGGCTCTTCGTGGTCTTCGGCCTGCTCATGGCGGCGTCCGTCGTCGTCAACGGCATGATCGCCTACCGCGTCCGGCCGCGGTACCGGCCGATGAGCGTCGAACAGCAGAGCCTCGACCGCTACCGCGACGCCATCGACCCGGTCCGTACCTGGGTGCTGACGGCGGCCGCCATCCTGCTCGCGATCATGGCCGGCGCCAGTGCGGCCGGGCAGTGGCAGACGTTCCTGCTGTGGCGCAACGGCGGCGAGTTCGGGCAGGACGACGCCCAGTTCGGCGTCGACCTCGGCTTCTTCGCCTTCGACTACCCGTGGTGGCGCTACGTCGTCAGCTACGGCTTCGCGGTGGTGGTGCTTGGGCTGGTCGTCGCGGCCATCACGCACTACATCTACGGCGGCATCCGGCTGCAGACGGCGGGGCAGAAGGTCAGTCCGGCCACCACGGCGCACCTGTCGGTCCTGATCGGACTGTTCGTGCTGCTCAAGGCCGCCGCCTACTGGCTCGACCGGTACGCGCTGGTCATGCAGGACAACGACCGCTTCACCGGCGCGTCGTACACCGACGTCAACGCCGTCTTGCCGGCCAAGACCATCCTGATCTTCGTCGCGTCCATCTGCGCCATCCTCTTTTTCGTCAACGTCTGGCAGCGCAACTGGATGCTGCCGGGCATCGGGCTGGGCCTGCTGGTGCTGTCCGCCGTCCTGCTCGGCGGCCTGTGGCCGTTCCTCGTCCAGCAGTTCCAGGTCCGGCCGAGCGAGGCCAGCCGTGAGCGGCCGTACATCGAGCGCAACATCGAGGCGACCCGCGATGCCTACGACATCCAGGACGTCGCGACCGAGGAGTACGTCGCCACGACCGAGATCCGCGAGGGTCAGCTCGCGCAGGACTCCGCGACCATCCCCGGCATCCGCCTCATGGATCCCAGCGTCATCCCGCCGGCGTTCCAGCAGCTGCAGCAGGTCCGCGGCTTCTACACGTTCAGCGACCCGCTCGACGTCGACCGCTACACGGTCGAGGGCGACGACGGCGTCGTGGCCGAGCAGGACATGGTCGTGGCCGTCCGCGAGGTCGACTCCGACGGCATCCCGGCCGAGCAGCGCAACTGGATCAACGAGCACACCGTCTACACCCACGGGTTCGGCGTCGTCGCCGCGTACGGCAACACCCGCGAGTCCGACGGGTCGCCGAACTTCGCCGAGGAGGACATCCCGACGCAGGGCGTCCTCGGCGAATACGAGCCGCGCATCTACTTCGGCGAGAACTCGCCCAGCTACTCCATCGTCGGTGCGCCCGAGGGCACCGACCCGGTCGAGTACGACATCCCCGAGGACCCCGATACCGGCGGCGAGCGGCGCAACACCTACGACGGCGACGGCGGCGTGCCGATCGGCTCGTTCTGGAACCGGCTGCTCTACGCCACCCGGTTCCAGGAGGCCAACTTCCTGCTGTCCGACCGCATCAACTCCGAGTCGCGGCTGCTCTACGACCGCAACCCGCGCGAGCGCGTCGAGAAGGTCGCGCCCTGGCTCACGGTCGACGCCAACCCGTTCCCCGCCGTGGTCGACGGTCGCGTGGTGTGGATCCTCGACGGCTACACGACGCTGAACTCGCTGCCCTACAGCCAGCGGGTGTCGCTGAGCGAGGCGACCAGCGACTCGCGGACGGCCCGGCCGGCGCTGGCCGCGCAGCCCGACGACTTCATCAACTACGTCCGCAACTCGGTGAAGGCGACGGTCGACGCCTACGACGGCACCGTCACGCTGTACGCCTGGGACGAGGACGACCCGGTGCTGCAGGCCTGGATGAACGCGTTCCCCGACTCCGTGCAGCCGCGTTCTGAGATCCCGACGCCGCTGATGGACCACCTGCGCTACCCCGAGGACCTGTTCAAGCTGCAGCGCAACATGCTCGAGCAGTACCACGTCACCGACGCCTCCACGTTCTACGGCGGCCAGGACCGCTGGGTGGTGCCGGCCGACCCGTCCTCGAACGTCGACGTCAAGCAGCCGCCGTACTACCAGACCATCCAGCTGCCCGGCGCCGACGCACCGATGTACTCGCTGACGACGACGTACACGCCGCGGGGGCGGCCGAACCTGGCCGCGTTCATGGCGGTCAACGCCGACGCCCGCAGCGAGGACTACGGGCAGCTGCAGATCCTGAGACTGCCCAGCAATACGCAGATCGACGGTCCCGGCCAGGTCGCCAACGACTTCGAGTCCAACGCCGACGTCGCGCAGGAGCTGACGCTGCTGCGGTCCGGCGATGCCGAGACCCAGCTGGGCAACCTGCTGACGCTGCCGGTCGGCGGCGGTCTGCTGTACGTCCAGCCGGTCTACGTCGCCCGGGCCACCGGCGAGGCCGCCTACCCGCTGCTGCGCCGCGTCCTGGTGCAGTTCGGCGACAGCATCGGTTTCGACGACACCCTGCAGGGCGCGCTCGACCAGATCTTCGAGGGCGACGCCGGCGCGGGCACCGAGGAGCCGCCGGTCACCGAGGAGCCGCCCACCGGGGAGGAGCCGACGCCGCCCACGGAGACGCCTCCGACGACGGAGACTCCGACCACCCCGCCCGAGCAGCCGGCCGACCTCACCGCCGCGCTCGAGGCCATCCGCATCGCCTGGCAGGACGCGCGCGACGCACAGGCCGCCGGCGACTGGGCCGAGTACGGCGCGGCGCTCGAGCGGCTCGACGAGGCGATCGCCCAGGCCGAGGTGCTCACCGGCGGCGAGGGCGCCGGCGGGGCCACCTCCGGCGAGTAACAGCGCAACCGGCACGGAGCCGTCACCCGTACCGGGGTGGCGGCTCCGTCGCGTTGGCTGTCCCTGCTGCGTTGGTCCCGTCCCCCTGCTGCCCGATTGTCTTGGCCGCGTGTGCGCGCCTCAAGCGGACTATGGGGGCGCTTCGCGCCGGCGATGACCGCTTGACCCGCGCACACGCGGCTAAGAACGGGCAGCTATCAAGGGGACAGGGGGAGTGCGGCGACGGCTCTCGGGGCGTGTTGGCCGTGACGTTGGCTGAGGGCGTGGGCGTGATCCGGCGTGACGACGAGTCGCCGGTGTCGGTTGTTCGTCGGTGATGTCACCGTGACGCTCCGGGATCAGGGTGACGCCCCGGAAACCGGCGCTCGCGGCTCTGAAACGGGGCGCTATCCCTCGGCTACCGGAGCGTGTGCCGGTTTGCGGGGCGTCACCGAACGATGCGTCCGCGTTTCTGTGTGAGGTTGGTGTCGTTGCGCGTCCACGTGGTGAGATTTCGCCGCGATTCGCGGGCCATCACGAGGATTACCCCAGCGTCAACACCCCTACAGGCATGTTGAAGCTCACGTAATCCTCGTGATGTAGGCGATCGTGGATGATCATCGCTGTCCACAGCCCGACAAAGCACGCGAAACGGGCAGGACAACGCCGAGGCGTGCCCAGATCCTCCCCGTCCCCCTGATAGCGCCTAGGGCCACGGCGAAGCCGCGGGTCAAGTCCGCCCGTCGTCGCGAAGCGACTCCATGGCGGACTTGAGGCGAGGGTTCGCGGCAAGAGAATGGGGCAGCAGGGGGACGGGGAGCCACCCGGCGAACGGCCCAACGAGACGGCCACTCACACCCTGCGGTGGTAGGCGATCAGCAGGAAGCCCGGGATCGGTTCGTGGTCGCGCTCGGGTGTGCGGACGAAGCCCAGCCGCTCATACAGCCGGTGCGCGGTGTGCATGCGCGGCAGCGACGACAGCACCACGGCGTCGTCGCCGTGTTCGCGGGCGAGGTCGAGGCAGGCTTGGACCAGCGCTGCGCCCACCCCGCGTCCGCGCGCCGCGGGATCGACGGCGAGCATGCGGAACTCGGCCTCGCCCGGCCGGGCGACCTCGACGTACGGACTCGGCGGACGGCAGAACGTGACGGCGCCCAGCACGGTGCCGTCCTCGTCGGCCGCCACCAGCAGTGTGGCCTGGTTCGAGCGGCTCGCGATGTCGGACAGTTCGTCGGCGTACTCCTCGTCGCCGTCGAGGAACCCGTCGGCGTCGTACGCGGCGACCGTGATGCGTGCGACGGCGGCGTGGTCGGCCGGCCGAGCGGGGCGCACGTGAAAGTCCGTCATGTCGCATATTCTGGCGTCGGCCACTGACACCGAAAAACGGCCGTCCGCGCGATTTGGCGCACCGGAGCCGATCACGTAGACTGTTCTCAGCGACGCGGGGTGGAGCAGCTCGGTAGCTCGCTGGGCTCATAACCCAGAGGCCGCAGGTTCAAATCCTGCCCCCGCTACCACGGAAGGCCCGGACATCAGTCCGGGCCTTCGCCATGTTCGGACCGCGTTCGTTCAGCGGCGCCAGACGGTGCCGCGCCGATCGTGGCCGATGAAGCGCTCGATCTCCACGGCCAACCGCGGGGCGCCGAGCCGCTCCGCGACCAGGTACAGCCCCAGGTCGAGGCCGGCCAGCCAGCCACTGCCCGACGTCACCAGGTCGCCGTCGTCGACGATGCGGGCGTCGACGACCTCGGCCCACCTCGCCAGGTACTCCATGTCCGGGCGGTACGTCGTCGCCGGGCGGCCGGTCAGCAGGCCGGCCGCGCCGAACAGCAGCGCGCCCGAGTCGATCCCGCACATCAGCAGCCGCTCGCCGGCCTGCTCCTTGAACGTCCGCAGCAGTACCGGCAGCGGGCTGGCCTCGATCACGTCCAGGTCCCAGCCGCCGGCGACGAGCAGCGCGTCGGCGCGCGACGCATCCCAGCGGGCCAGCCCGCCGAACCGGGTGCCGTAGCACCCGGTCACCTCCGGCCGCCCGTCGGCGGTCACGAGCACGGGCTCGACGTCCGCGCCCAGCAGCCGGGCGCGGGCCAGCACGTCGAACGTCAGCAGCGCGTCCATCTCGGCGATGCCGTCGTACATCAGCACCTCGGCCCTCATCCGGCCAGTCTCCGAGGCGACGCGCCGGGCGGGCCACGGCAGGAATGCCAATCTTCGATAGATTCACGCCATGCATACGGTGGTCGTGCTGGCGTTGCCGGGCGTGGTGGCGCTCGAGCTGGCCATCCCCTTCCAGGTGTTCTCGACGGCGCGGGCGGCCGCTTACCGCACCCCGCGGCTGACCGGCGACGGCCGGCTCTACGACGTCCGCATCGGCGCGCCGCAGCCGTCGCTGGCCGCGACCGCCTCGGGCGGCACCGCGTTCGCCGTCGCCGGACTGGAGCCGCTGGAGGTCGTCGAGGCGGCCGACACCGTCATCGTGCCGGCGGCGGAGTCGTCGGCGGCTCCGCCGGCATCCGTGCTGACGGCCCTCCGCGCCGCGCACGCCCGGGGCGCACGGATCGCCTCGATCTGCACCGGCGCCTATCTGCTCGCCGCCGCCGGACTGCTCGACGGCCGCCGGGCCACCACGCACTGGGCCCACGCCGACGACCTCGCCGCCCGCCACCCGGCCGTCGACGTCGACCCCAGGGTGCTGTTCGTCGACGACGGCGCCGTGCTCACCGCGGCCGGTGTCGCGGCGGGCCTCGACCTGTGCCTGCACCTGATCCGCCGCGACCACGGCGCCGCCGCGGCTGCGTACGTCGCCCGCCGCATCGTGATGCCGCCGCATCGCGAGGGCGGCCAGGCCCAGTACCGCACGGAGGCCGACGACGCCCGGGACGGCGGTGAGCTCGTGCCGACCCTGGCCTGGATGCGGTCCCGCCTCGCCGACGATCTCCAGCTCGCCGACATCGCCCGGCACGCGTCCATGAGCACCCGCACCCTGGTCCGGCGGTTCCGTCAGGAGTGCGGCACCACGCCGCTGCAGTGGCTGATCCGCCAGCGGCTCGACAGCGCCCGCGAGCTGCTGGAGACCACCGCCGTGCCGGTCGAGGAGGTCGCCCGTCGCGCCGGCTTCGGGACCTCGGCCTCCCTGCGCCAGCACTTCGCCCGCCGCCTCGGCACCAGCCCGCTGCGGTACCGGCGGACGTTCCGGCAGCCCGAGCGCGTCCCCGCATGAGCGAACCCGCCACCGTCGGAGTCCCGCGGCTCTCGCGCGACCACCTGAGCCGGCCGCGGCTGCTGGCCGCGCTCGGCGACGGCGAGCTGCCGCTGCGCGTGGTGCGGGCACCGGCGGGCTATGGCAAGACCGCGCTGCTCGCGGAGTGGGCACGGCAGCGCCCGGCCGGCTCGGCGACCGTCTGGGTCACCGTCGACGACGAATGTGCGACGCGGCTGGGCTTCTGGGCGCGGGTCGTGGCGCTGCTCGGAACGGTCGACGAGGACCTAGCCGGCGTCGAGGTCAGCGCGGACGCCGTGGGGCACCTGCCGGCGCTGCTGCCGCCGCTCCTCGATGCCGCGCGGCAGCCGCTGACGCTGGTCGTCGACGCCGCCGAGCAACTCGACCCGCAGGTCGAGCGCGACCTGCTGCGGCTGGTTCGGCACACCGCGCGGCTGGAACTGGCCGTCGGCACCCGGCGCTCCGGCGAGCTCGCCGACCCCGCGGCGGCGCTGAGCGTCGACGCCGTCACCGTCGGCCCGCGGATGCTGGCGTTCACCGCCGACGAGACCGCCCAGCTCGCAGCGCAGGTCGCGAGCCCGCTGACCGCCGAGCAGGTCGGCGCGTTGCACGAGGCGAGCGCCGGCTGGCCGCTGGCCGTCCGCGCCGGGGTGCGGCTCCCGCCGGAACACCCCTGGCCGGCGGCGCACGAGGTCGACACGCTCTCGCGCCTGCAGCGGATGCTCGTCGGCGACCTCGAGGAGCTGCCCGGCTTCGACGACCTCGTGCTGCTGTCCGTCGTCGACGGCGTCAGCCCACGGCAGGCACACCTGCTCGGCGTCGACCTCGACGACCACCCGATGCTCGCCGCCGTCGAGGCGCGCGGCCTGGGCGGCTGGGACGAGGGCCCCGGCGAGCCGCGGTTCCGGCTGCAGCCGCTGGTCCGCGACGCCCTGCGCCGGCGCCTCGACGACGACCGCCTGCGCGAGGCCCACCAGCGGCTGGTCGACTGGTACGAGTCGCGCGGCGACCGCGCCGGCGCGTTCGAGTCCGCCCTCATCGCGCAGGAGTGGCAGCGCGCCCGCGCCCACCTCGCGCAGGCGTTCCGCGAGGTCGCCGCCGGGCTGGACCGGCACTGGGTGCGCCGGGTCGACATTCCCAAGCCGGTGCTCCGGGCGCAGCCGCTGCTCGCCCTGTTCGTCGCGGTGGGCCACTACGCGATCGGTGACGTCGCCAAGGCGGTCCGCCTGCTCACGGCCGGCGTCGCCACGGCGGAGTGGCAGCGGCTGTCCCGCCACGGCCGGGTGAGCGTCGACCACGTCTGGATCCAGGGCATGCTCACGCTCGGGCTGCGCTTCGCCGGCCGCGACGAGCTGGTGCAGCCGGCGCTGCGCCGGCTGCACGCGATGTTGCCGCGCGCGGCCGACCCCGCCGGCGAGCTCGATCACCTCCGGCCGCTCATCGTCACCCAGACCGCCTCGACCCACCTGCTGCTGGACCGCATCGACGACGCCGTGCGCGCGCTCGCCGAGCTCCCGCCCGCCGTGCCGGGCGGCGGGAGCGGCACGCTGCACCCTCAGTCGCTGACGGTGCTCGCCCACGCCGCGGCCGGGCGCATCACCCAGGCAAGGGCGGCGCTGGCCGAGCTGGTCGACTCCCGGCTCCCGCGGTTCTTCAACGCCGGCTTCTACGCGATCCCCAAACACATCGGAGCCGCCTACATCCACCTCGAGGACCACCGGCCCGACGCCGCCGACGCCGCGCTCACGCAGGTCCTGCCGCACTGGCCGACCGTGGAGTGGTGGCCGCTGGTGCTGCACGCCCGCGCGACGCAGCGCTGGCACGCCGCCGGCCCGGCCGAGGCGCTGCAGCTGCTGGAGACCGGCCTGGCGGACAAGCGCCGCAAGCCGCTCGGGTCGGCGATGCGGGCCATGCTCACCGCGCTGCGAGCCGAGCTGCTGCTGGCCGCGGGCCGCCCCGCCGAGGCCCGCGGGCTCATCCCGTCGCGGCGCATCCGCCCGTACCCGCGGCTGGCCGTCGCCAAGGCGCGTGGCCTGCTGCTCGACGGTGACCACCCCCGTGCGCTCGCGATCGCCGCCGCACCGGAGCACGAGCACCGCGCCACGCCCCGTGACCGGCTGCACCTGGACCTGATCGCCGCCTCGGCGCGCCTGCGCTCCGGCGACCCGGCCGCCGCGGCACGGGCCTTCGCCGGCGCCGTCGCGCTGTCCGCCGACACCGGACTGCGCACGCCGTTCGCCGCCATGCCACGATCGGACTTCCGCACGCTGGCGGCGGGCGTGCCGGACGGCGGCGAGCTGCGCGCCGACGTCGAGCGCTACCGGCAGCTGTACCCCGAGCCCGACGCGCTGGTGTCGCTCACCCGGCGCGAGTCGGCCGTGCTGGCCGAGCTGGCGACCCCGGACACCCTGCCGCTCATCGCAGGCCGGCTCGGAGTGGCGGCCGGCACGGTGAAGAGCCAGTGCCGCTCCATCTACCGCAAGCTCGGGGTATCCGGCCGGGACGAGGCCGTGGCCGAGGCCCGCCGCCGCGGCCTGCTCTGAGCGGGCACGGGGGTAAGAACCGGGGGGATATCCGCGAGACCGCACCCGGTGGTACCCCCGGCCTCTGCTGCGCTGGATCCCGCACGACGGGAGCAGGAAGCGCGGGGGACGGGTGGAACGACGCACGGACGGCCGGGTGCCGCGAGCCCGGCTGCTCGACCGGTTGAACCGGCCGGCCGCGCTCACCGCGATCGTCGGCCTGCCCGGGATCGGCAAGACCGCGTTGGTCGCCGAGTGGGCGGGACGTCGCGCGGCGGCCGGTGCCACGGTGACGTGGCTGGACGTCGCCGACGTGCGGGCCGCCCTGGCCGCGGCCGCCGGTGTTCCGGGAGGGGTGCCGGCCGCGGCGGGCGACGTGCCCGGCGACGACCTGCTGGGTGGGCTGGTCGCCGCCGGGCGTGGGCCGCGTGCCGACGGGGTCGCGCCCGCCGCCGAGACCGTCCTCGTCGTCGACCGCGCCGACGACCTCGGCGAGCCGGACGCCGTCGCCGCCGCGCTGGCCCGGGCACCGCACGTGCGGCTGGTGGTGTGCGGCCGTCGTCCGCTCCCGCTGGTCGCCGCCGCCCACCGGGCCGGGCTGGGGGTCGTCCGGCTCACCGGGCCGGAACTCCTCGCCACCCCGGAGGAGTTCGCCGCGGCGTGGGGCGAGCGCGGGCTGGCCGCCGTCCACGACCACACCCGCGGCTGGCTGCTGCCGGCCCGGCTGATGATCGACGCGCCGACGGCGGAGGACGGACGGCGCGCGGCCGCCGACTACGTGCGTGCCGTCGCGCTCGCCGGGCTGGACGACACGGTCCGCACGGCGGCGCTGCGGCTGGCGCTCGCCGCGCCGATCACCCCCGTGCACTTGCGGGTGGCCGGGGCGGACGACGATCTGGTGGGGGAGCTGCGCGCGGCCGGGCTGCTCGCGTCACCGGACGACGGCGGCTCGTGGTCGATGCCGCCCGTGCTCCGTGACGCGCTGCGCGCCGAGCTCGCGGCCGTCGCGCCGGACCAGCCGGCGATCTGGCACCGCCGGTACGCGCGGGCGCTGCTGGACGCGGGCGCGCCCGGCCCGGCCGTCCGGCATGCCCGCGCGGCCGCGGACTGGTCGCTGCTGGCGCAGGCGTGGAACGCGGCCGGGCTCGCCCTGCTCACCGAGAATTCCGGCGATCTGACCGCCGCGTTCGCGGGCCTGCCCGCGTCCGCGCTGCGCGACGCCCCGGACCTGCGGCTGCCGGCGGCCGTCGCGCACATCCTGCGGTCGCACCCGCCCGGTGTCCGGACGCTGCAGGCACTGGTCAGCGCTTTCCGGGCCGGCGGCGCGCAGCTGCTGCGGGCGGAGGAGGCGACGCCGGGGCGGCCCAGCGACCGGCAGTTGCAGCTGCTGTCCATGGCGATCGTCGCCGACCGCATGGAGGGCCGCTACGAGCGCGCCGCCGCCGGCGCCGCCCGGCTGGACCGCGAACTGACCGGCCGCGACGGCGACGTCTGGCCGATGCACCGGGCCTGGGCGTTGCACCAGTCCGCCCAGGCGCTGCTGCTCACCGGGAGCGGGCCGCGCGCCGTCGCCGCCGCGACCCAGGCCTATGCCGCGGCTCACGACGGCGCCGCGCACCTCGTCACCGCACACATCGCCGCCGACCTCGCGCTGCTGCACGCCGCCGCCGGAGCGACCGTCGACGCCCGGTACTGGCTGGACGTGCACGAGCGGCAGGCCGCGCCGGCCGGCTGGCTGGAGTACCTGGTCCGGCTACCCGCGCACCTGGCGGCCGCGTTCGTCGCCGCCGACCGGCTCGACGGCGACACCGCACGGGCGCAGCTGGAGCGGGCCGAGGACGACACCGGACAGGCCGAGCTGTGGCCGTTCATCGTCGCCGCGCAGACCCAGTACGCACTCAGCTTCGGCGATCCGCTGCTGGCGCTGGACGCCGCCGAACGCTACGCCGCCCGGAATCCCGCGCCGCCCGGCGGCCTGGCGGAGCGGATCGTCGACCGATGCCGAGCCGAGCTGCTGCTCGCCCTGGGCGAGCTGAACCGCGCCGGCACACTGCTGCGCGAGGCCGGGCCGGACGCGTGGTGGGCGCGGGTGCCGCTGGCGCGATTCCACCTGATCGCCGGCGATCCGGCGCACGCCGCCCATGCGGCCGCGGCGGCCGCGTGGGAGCCGGACACCACGCTGCGGGACCGGATCGACCTGCTGCTCATCGAGGCCGCGGCCGCCGAGGCGCTCGGCGCGGCCGGGACGGCGGACCGCTCGTTCGGCCGGGCCGCGGCGCTCGCCGCCCGCACGGGGGCGCTGCGTCCGTACACGCTGCTGCCCACGGAGATCCGTGACGTGCTGGCGAAGCGGTCCGGGATCGTGCTGGACCCGGCCGTCCTGGCCGCCCGGCCGGCGTACCCGGCGCGCGCGGAGCTGGTGACGCTGAGCGAACGGGAGCAGGCGGTGCTGCGCGCCCTGACCCGGTACGAGGACGCGGAGGCGATCTCGTACGCGCTGGTCATGGCGCCCAGCCTGGTCGAGGAGCAGCTCCGCTCGCTGTACGCGCGGCTCGGCGCGACCGGCCGCGACAGCGCGCTCCTGCGGGCCCGCCGGCTCGGCCTGCTCACGGGGTGACAGGGGCCGCTTCGGGTTGCGGGGGCGGCCGGGCGCGTCCATGATCGACCGGTCCCCACCCCCGACGAGACGAGCCCGACGTGGTCGCGCCCGACACCCTTGCCCGCCCGCAGACCCGGACGCGGGCGCTGCTGCCGTTGCTGGCCGTCGTCATGTTCGCGGTCGTCGCGAACTACGCCGCGCTGCTGTCGGTGCTGCTGCCGAACCACGTCGAGGCGATCGACGCGGACCGCAAGGTCACCAACCTGGCCATCGTCACGTCGGTCTCGTTCGCGTTCACGATCCTGGCGCAGCCGCTGGTCGGCGCGCTGAGCGACCGCACCCGCGGCCCGCTTGGCCGCCGGGCGCCCTGGCTGCTGGCCGGCGCCGTCGTGGCCGCCGGGTTCCTGCTCGGCCTCGGCGGGCTCGGCTCGGTGGCGTGGATCTGCGTGTTCTGGGTGGTCGTCCAGTTCGCACTCAACGGCACCGACGTCGCGGTGGCGGCGACCCTGGCCGACCACGTGCCGCCCGCCCGCCGCGGCCGTGCGTCCGCGGTCCTGGCCGGCGGCGGCATGGCCGGCGCGGCCGCGGGGACGGCGTTCGCCGGACCGCTGGCGACCGATCACCGGCCGGTCGCCTACACCGTCCTCGGACTGACGGTGGTCGCGGCGGCGGCGGTGTTCGTGCTGGTGAACCGGTCGATGCTGCGGGACGACGCGGCGTCGGCGGCGGCCGGGCGGCGACTGCTGCGCGGGTTCTGGCCGCGGCCTCGCCAGCACGCCGACTTCCTGCGCGTGTTCGGGTCGCGGCTGCTGTTCGTGCTCGGCTACCAGCTGATCCTGACCTACCAGCTGTACATCCTGACCGACTACGTCGGCCTCGGCCGCGACGACGCGAACCGGCTGATCGGGCTGCTCACCGTGCTCGGCTTCGCCACGACCGTCGTGGGCATCGTCGTCGGCGGCTGGTGGAGCGACCGGACCGGCCGGCGCGTCGTGTTCCTGGTCGCGGCGGCCGGGATCCTCGGCCTCGCGCTGGCCGTGCCGCTGGTGTCCGCGACCACGACGGCGGTGACGGCGTTCGCGGCGATCCAGGGCCTGGCCGGCGGCTTGTACCTGGCGTGCGGCAACGCCCTGGCCATCGACGTCCTGCCGGACCGGGCGGGCGCGGCGGGGAAGGACCTGGGATTGTTCAACGTGGCGGTGAACGTGCCGCAGACGATCGCCCCGCCCATCGCCGCGCTGGTGATCAACCTGGCCGGCGGCTACCGGCCGCTGTTCGCCGTCGCGCTGGCCAGCGTCGCCGCGTCCGCCGTCCTCGTCACCCGGGTGCGCCACACTGGCAGCGAAGGCGGTGACGCACGATGAGCCTGACGCAGGACGAGCTGCAGCGGTCCGCGGCGGACCACCTGCTGCTCCACCTGTGCGCTGAAGGCCGTGCTCGCCCTCGATCGCGTGTTGCGGCCGCTGATCGGCGGCAGGGGGTGCTCCAGCACAAGGGATACGGCTGCTACGTGCCTCTGCTTCAGCGCAGTCGCCAGGTGGCCCGTGGGTCCTTGGAACTGTTCCCTTCCCAGCGAACCAGTCCCTCCTCCTGGAGCGCCCGCAGCTGCCGGAGCGCGGTCGGACGTGTGATTCCGACGAGTTCCTCGACCTGTCCCGTGCCAAGCGGTCGATTGGCACGTCTCATGGCGTCCAGCACCGCGAGGGCGCCCCGCGGTAGTCGCTGACGCACATCGGCTGGGATGGCGTCGGCCGCCGACAGCACCAGGCGTACCGACGCCGGGCCCTGACTGTAGATCGGGTCAGTCAAGCCGGCAGCCCGCACCTCCTCGAAGATCCGACGAATGCCTTCGCCGAGCTCCTGGGCGATGCCGAGGTCGGAACACACGCGGGCGATACGTGGGTTGCGGGCGTATCGGGTGATCGTCAGTGGGGACGTCGGGTCCGCAAGCCCAGGGAATCTGCCAGGACTGCTGATCTCGATACGATCGGGGAAGATCTCCACCCGGATGTGATCGCCGGCTGCACTGTAGGACCGATGCACGATGGCGTTCACGAGCCCTTCCAACCACGCATCGCGCGGGATGATCGATGTCGGCTCGAATCGTCCTGACGTCGTCAGTCGTTTGCGGGTGGGAATCAGGTTCTCGATCGCCTGCTGAGCCCGCGCGAGTTGGGCCGGCAGACTTCCCTCGAACCGCTCGTCATACTCGAGACCTTGTCTGATCCCGGTGCCACGTTCGGACTCCGCGTATCGGAGCACCCGGACGTGTGCGTGTGGGAGCAGTAGCTGCGGATGGTTCGCGAACAGCAGGTAGGCGGCGATGGTCAGACGTCGGCGGTGGTCGACCAAGCCGCGAGCCGCCAGCATGCTTTCCAGCGAACGAGCACCGATCGCCGCCCGGTAGTGCTCCATCTGCTCAGTTGAGAGCTGCGAAGCGTCAGTTGCTGCTGGGGTTCCGTCATACGGTGCCGTTCCGCGGTCATACTCCAACTCTTGGCGTTCACGAAAGCCCAACCGACGGGACTCGTCGCCGACACGCAAGTAGCATTCGCCGCTGCGGTGCTGGTGGACGACCTCTCCCGGATCGACGCGTATCAGCAGGAGCTGTCGACCCGCGCCACCGTCGAACTCCTCCATCGTGACGCGCGGAACCGGCTCGATGTGGTCGTGTGCGGCCTGCTTGAGGTCGTTCACCTTCGTAGCGTCGACGCCGTCGACGGCACCGTCGTGGAGGCCGACCACGATGCAGCCTCCCTCGGCGTTGGCGAAAGCGACGATTGCCCGTGCCAGGTCCTTGGGAGACACACGCCCGGACTTGCGCTCGAACCACTGGCCCTCGGGCATGGTGGCGAGCCTGGAAGCTGCCTCCTGGGGCGGGAGGGTCAATGCCTGGTCCACCTCTGCCCCGCACATGAATCTACTCTAACATTTTAAGAGTATGTGTGACCGAGCCGCTTCGGCATCGTCGTCCAGGGCGGAGGCGACCTCGCCGGCGGCCGTGGCTCCGCGATTCCCGTCGACGAAGTAGTCGCCGAGGAAGGACAGAACCAGCGGCGCGTTGCCAGCTCCTTTCCTTGGGTTGTGAGCCTGGGACTGAGGTCCGACACGATCCGGCAGGGGCGGCCGGAGGCACTCTCGTCTTGCGCCAGACTGGGCAGCGAGGTGAGGCGAGATGACCCTGTCCCACGACGAGCTGCAGCGGTCCGCGGCGGACCATCTGCTGCTCCACTTCTCCAAGCAACGGCTCGACGACCTGCTGGTGCTGGAACGGGGCGAGGGGCCCTACGTGTTCGACACCCGCGGGCGGCGGTACGTCGACGCGCTGTCCAGCCTGTTCTGCGCCCAGCTCGGCTACTCCTACGGCGCCGAGCTGGCCGCCGCGGCCACCGAGCAGCTCACCCGGCTGCCGTTCAACACCAACTGGGCGACGGCGCACCCGCCAGCCATCGAGCTGGCCGAACGGCTCACCGGCCTCGCGCCGGCCGGGCTGACCCGAGCGTTCTTCACCAACGGCGGCTCGGAGGCGGTCGAGGCGGCGTGGAAGCTGGTGCGCGAGCACTACGTCGCGATCGGCCAGCCGCGGCGCACCAAGGCGATCGCCCGCGATGTCGCCTACCACGGCGTGACGCTCGGCGCGCTGGCGTTCACCGGCGTCGCGCGGTTCAAGGACGACTTCGGCCGGCCGCCCATCGACGTCACCCACGTGTCGAACACCAACGCGTTCCGCGCGCCCGACGGCGCCGACCCGGCGGCGTTCCGCGACCGGCTGCTGGCCGAGGTCGAGGCGGCCGTGGTCGCGGCCGGACCCGACGAGGTGGCGCTGATCATCGCCGAGCCGGTACAGAACGCCGGCGGCTGCCTCACCCCGCCGCCGGGCTACTGGAGCGGGCTGCGCGAGATCGCCGACCGGTACGGCATCCTGCTGATGGCCGACGAGGTGATCACCGGCTGCGGCCGGCTGGGCGAGTGGTTCGGCGTCGCGCGCGAGGGCGTCACGCCCGATCTGGTCAGCCTGGCCAAGGGCATCACCGCCGCCTACGCCCCGATGGGTGCCGTGGTCACCACCGACCGCGTGGTCCAGCCGCTGATCGACGGCGGCCGGGTGCTGCGCCACGGCATCACGTTCGGCGGCCATCCGGCCAGCGCCGCCGTCGCGCTGCGCACCATCGACATCGTCGCCCGCGACGGCGTCCTCGAGAACGTCCGCACGCTCGAGCCGTACCTGCGCGACCGGCTCGGCGAGCTGCTCGCGCTGCCGATCGTCGGCGACGTGCGGGGCGCCGGCTTCTTCTGGGCGATCGAAATGGTGAAGGATGCCGGGAACGGCCGCTTCGACCAGGCTGAACGCGACGCGCTGCTGCGCGGGTTCCTGCCCGGCCGGCTGCTGGAGGCCGGCCTCATCGCCCGCGCCGACGACCGCGGCGACGCCGTCCTGCAGATCGCGCCGCCGCTGATCAGCGACCGCGCCGTCCTCGACGAGATCGTCGACGGCCTGCGCGACGTGCTCACCGACGCGGGGGAGCGGTTCGCGGCCGCTTGACCCCGAACACCGTCACGAACAGATAGGTCTTGCCGGCCGCGTGCGGCGAGAAGAACTCGACGACCTCGTCGTCGGCGGAGGTGGAGCCGACCGCGCCGAGGCCGAGCGCGTGCGTGCCCAGGTGCAGCTTCCCGGCCTGCAGCGCGCTGGTCAGCTGGGCGGCGCGGTAGCCGCGGTTGCCGTACGTCCCCAGCAGCGGCCCGAGGTCGGCCAGCCAGTACGCGTTGACGTGCGCGTCGGCGCAGTACTCCTGCCCGACGGCGATGCGTGCGGCGTCGGCGCGGAAGTCGCCGGCCCGCAGCAGCTCGACCGCGCCGCGGGCCGGGTGGTGCAGGTACACGCCGGGCGTCAGCCCTTCGACGGCGTTGACGATGAGGTAGTAGTCCAACGGCGGGCGGACGTCGGCGGCGTAGGCCCGCGACGAGCGGTCCAGCAGCGTGGAGAAGTCGCGGAACCCCAGCTCGGCGTCGAGGTCGTAGTTCCGGGTGGAGCGGCGGCGCAGGATCACCTCCTCGACCGGCTCGGGCGGCAGCGCGTCGTCGGGCAGCGGGTCGAGGGCGGTGAGCGGGCCGGCGGGCTCCGGGCCGGCGACGGACACCGTCCCGGACCGCCACAGCCGCGCCTCGGCGCCGGTGGCCAGCGACGACGCCAGGTGCATCGCGGGGATCGCCGGGAACGTGACCTCGCGCGGCGACACCGGCCGGACCGGCAGGTCGACGGCCGGCAGCGACTCCACCGGCGGAGCCGGCGTGCGGCCCCGGCCGAGCGCGCACAGCGCGACGGCGGCCTCACGCACGCCGTCGACCCCGAGGACGGCGTTGACCTCCTGGTCGGCGAAGCCCAGCACAAGCCGCGCCGGCAGGCCCGCGGACGCCGCCACGGCCAGCGCCTGCGACAGCGACGTGCCCGCGTCCCAGAACGCGTGCCGGTAGGCCCGCGCCTTGTAGCGCCACGCGTTGCGCCAGAACGTGCTGGTCACAGCCATGACGACCGGTGCGGCCGCCACCGCGGGCTCGGCGCCGGTGGCCGCCGCCAGCGCGGCCCGGACGTCGCCAGAGCGCACCCGGCGCAGGCTGTGGTCGTGCGCGGCGTAGTGGTAGACGCCCGCGGCGAGGCCGGGCAGGTCGGCGCAGACGAAGTACAGCTCCAGGTGGTAGCGGGCGCCGGTGCCGCCGGCCGTCCGGTACGTGATGGTGGTGCCTCGGACGGTGACCGTGCGGTCCAGCAGGCCGTTGCTGAACCGCGCGATGCGGGCCAGCGCCGCGAGGTCCGGCACGACCTCGCCGTCCGGCGCGGTTCCCTCGGCGGCCACCGCCCGCAGCGCCGGGAGCGTCGACGGCGCGAACTCGCGCGGGATCGCGATCGGCTCCAGCGTCTCGTACACCTTGAACGGGTACGGCTCGAGCGAGCGGTCCTCCTCCCAGATCGCGCTCTCGACGTCCGGTGGCGTCCCCATGGCGATGCCCCCGTCGCGGGCCCGCCAGTACCGCGTCGCGGCGTGGAAGTCGAGGGCGGCCCGGACGTCGTCGTTGCGCTGGGTCATCCGGCGAGCGTAACGGCGGCGAACTCTGGCGAGGGGACTAGAGCGGCGCCTCGGCGGCCAGCGGGTCGGGGGTGCCGAACCGGTGTGCCGTGATGCTCACCGCCTGCTCGTGCAGGAACGGCAGCAGCTCGACGCGGCCGGCCTCGGTCACCGGCTGGGCGTAGACGGCGAGGTCGGGACGGCCGCCGGTCGCCTCGTACAAGGCCGCCGGGTCGCCGCCGACCAGCCGGACCCGGCCGGTCAGCCGGGCCGCCCGGCGGTGCCAGTCCGCCTCGCCCTCGACCGCGACCGGGACGCCGAGCGCCGTCACCGCCGTCGTCACGACCGCGGGCAGCTCACCGGCCGCGGACACCGTCAGCGGAGCTCCGGCAAGCACCCCCGCCGCGACCACCCGCAGGAGGTCGGCGACCGGCGCACCGGACTCGTGCCGGACGGTGACCGCGTGCGGCAGGTAGCGCAGCACGTTCCGCTCGGCGATCAGCCCGGAGACGTCGCGGGCGACACCGAACTCGTCGCGCCAGGCCATGGCGTCGCTGCGCAGCGACCGCTCCAGCGCGTCGGTGCCGGCCAGCCCGGCGGCGTGCGCGGCCGCCAGCAGTGCGGCCGGGCCCGCGGCGAGCGCCACCTCCGGCGCGGAGGACACCGCCGGTGCCCAGTCGGTGAGGCCGACCAGGTAGTTCGGCCCGCCCGCCTTCGTCCCGGCACCGACAGCCGACCGCTTCCAGCCGCCGAACGGCTGCCGCCGGACGATCGCTCCGGTGGTGCCGCGGTTGACGTAGAGGTTGCCGGCCTCGACGCGGTCCAGCCAGGTCGCGAGGTCGTCGGCGTCGCGGGTGTGCAGGCCGGCGGTGAGGCCGTAGGCGACCCGGTTCTGCAGCGTGATCGCCTCGTCGAGCGTGGCGGCGGTCATGATGCCGAGGACCGGGCCGAAGTACTCCGTCAGGTGGTACTCCGAGCCGTCGGCGACCCCGACCTTGACGCCGGGCGACCAGAGCCGCCCCTCGTCGTCGAGCTGCCGCGGGCGCACCACCCACGACTCTCCCGGGCCGAGCGTCGTCAGCGCCCGCAGCAGTTTGCCCTCGGCCGGGCCGATGAGCGGGCCGACCTGCGACGTCGGGTCGGCCGGCGGCCCGACCTTCAGCGACGCGACCGCGTCGACCAGCTGGTCGCGGAACCGCCGCGACCGCGCCACCGAGCCGACCAGGATGACCAGCGACGCCGCCGAGCACTTCTGCCCGGCGTGGCCGAACGCGGAGTACACGACGTCGCGGACGGCGAGGTCGATGTCGGCGCTCGGGGTGACGACGATGGCGTTCTTGCCGCTGGTCTCGGCCAGCAGCGGCAGGTCGGTGCGGAACGACCGGAACAGTTCGGCGGTCTCGTAGGCGCCGGTGAGGATCACCCGGCCCACACGTGGGTCGGACACCAGCCGGCGGCCCAGCTCGGACTCGCCGACCCGGACCAGCCGCAGCACGTCGCGCGGGACGCCGGCCGCCCACAGCGCGTCGGCCAGCACCGCGCCGGTGCGTACCGCCTGCGACGCCGGTTTGAGGACGACGGCGGACCCGGCGGCCAGCCCCGCCAGCGTGGACCCGGCCGGGATGGCGAGCGGGAAGTTCCACGGCGGCGTGACGACGGTCAGCGGCACCGGCCGGCGGACCGCGCCGTCGACGTCGTCGAGCTCCTCGGCCAGGCCGGCGTAGTAGTTGGCGAAGTCGATCGCCTCGGACACCTCGGGGTCGCCCTGGTCCAGCGTCTTGCCGGCCTCGGCCGCCATGACCTCCAGCAGCTCGGCCCGGCGCCGCTCCAGCTCGACGGCGGCGCGGCGCAGCACCGCGGCCCGTTCCTTGCCCGGCAGCGCGCCCCAGCCGCGGCCCGCCTCGGCGGCGGCGCCCAGCAGGTCGTCGAGGACCTGCTCCGACGTGACGAGCGCGGCGTCGGCGGTGGCCACGCCGGCTCGACTGGCGGGCACACGGGCGAGGATGTCGCGGCTCCACGCCACGTTGCCCGGCAGCGCGGGGTCGGTGTCGGGGACGTTGGCGAACTCCGTCTGGACGGTGCCGGACACCGGTTCGCGCCGGTCCTGGACGCGGTGCGGGCGCGGCACCGTACGGTCCAGCGCGGCCAGCGAGGCGAGGAACCGGTCGCGCTCGCGCACGAAGAGTTCCTCGTGGTCGTGCAGCCCGGCGAGCGCGGACAGGAAGTTCTCCTCGCTCGCGCCCTCCTCCAGCCGCCTGACCAGGTAGGCGATGGCGACATCGAACTCGCGCGGGTGGACCACCGGCGTGTACAGACGGACCTTGCCGACCTCGCGGCGGACCACTTCGGCCTGGCCCTGCGCCATGCCGAGCAGCATCTCGACCTCGACGCCGTCGCGGACGCCGCGCCGTCCGGCCAGCAGCCACGCGAACGCGAGGTCGAACAGGTTGTGCCCGGCGATGCCGATGTGCACGTTGCCGATGTGCTCGGGCCGAAGCGCGTAGTCGAGCAGCCGCTTGTAGTTGGTGTCGGTCTCCTGCTTGCTGTGCCAGGTGGCCAGCGGCCAGCCGCGCAGCGACGCCTCGACCCGCTCCATCGGCAGGTTCGCGCCCTTGACGACCCGCACCTTGATGGGGGCGCCGCCGCGGGCCCGGCGCGCGGCCGCCCACTCCTGCAGACGGATCATCGTGCCCAGGGTGTCGGGCAGGTAGGCCTGCAGGACGATGCCGGCCTCCAGCCCGAGGAACTCGGGACGGTCCAGCAGCGTGGTGAACACCGCGGTCGTCAGCTCCAGATCGCGGTACTCCTCCATGTCGAGGTTGACGAACGTCGACGCCGCGGCGGCCCGCCGGTACAGCGGGATGAGCGTCTCGACGACGTGCGCGACGGTGTCGTCGAACGCCCACGCCGAGTGCGGGGCCACCGTCGAGGACACCTTCACCGAGACGTAGTCGACGTCGGAGCGGTCCAGCAGCTTCAGGGTGCCGTCGAGCCGGCGGCGCGCCTCGCGCTCGCCGAGCACCGCCTCGCCCAGCAGGTTGACGTTGAGCCGGGCGCCGCCGCGGCGGATGCGGGCGATCGCCCTGCCCAGCTGGGCCGGCCGGGCGTCGACGACCAGGTGGCCGACCATCTCGCGCAGCGCCCGCCGGGCGACCGGCACGACCAGCCCGGGCGCGACCCGTCCGGCCAGCCCGCCGGCCCGGACGGCCAGGCGCAGGTGCGCGGGCAGGAAGGCCGGGACGTCGGCGGCG
>NZ_QUAL01000142.1 GCF_003579925.1 Jiangella rhizosphaerae
GCCGCGGTCGACGGGCGCGCCGCCGCCGGGCGCGTCCGCGAACAGCGCGGCCAGCTCGTCCGCCGACGGCGGGTGCGCGCCCTCGACCGCGGCGCGCAGCGTCTCCTCGTCGACGGCGCCAGCGGCAGCCGACAGCCGCACCGCGACACCGTCGTGCACGGCGACGCACTCGTGCTGGTCGTCGACGACGGCACAGCCGGTGTCGGCCGCGCCGCGCGGGTCGGTGGTGAGCATCGCCAGCTCACCGGCGTCCGACACGTACGCGGCGCTGAAGCCGGCCTCGCCGGACACGCCCACGGACTGCGAGACCGGCTCGAACCCGTCCAGCGAGACCGCGTAGACGACCTCCGGGTCGACGCCGACGGACGCGGCGCGCTGGGCCAGCTCGTCCGCGTCGGCCGGCCCCGAACCGCACGCGGCCAATGACACCGCCACCGGTAGCAACCACACGAGGACCCAGCGGCGCGACGACTTCACGCCGGACATCGTCTCAAAGCGACGGCCCGGGCCCCCACGCAGGGGACCCGGGCCGTCGTCCGGACGAACAGACCTCAGTGGCCGTGACCGTGCCCGTGGCCGCCCACCGGCTCGGGCTCCTCGGGCTTGTCGACCACGAGGACCTCGGTGGTGAGCAGCAGGCTCGCGATCGACGCCGCGTTGGCGACCGCGGAACGGGTCACCTTGACGGGGTCGAGCACGCCCTCGGCGATGAGGTCGCCGTACTCGCCGGTGGCGGCGTTGTAGCCGTGGCCCGGCGTGCCGTTCTCGACGTTGGCCACGATGACGTAGCCGTTCTCGCCGGCGTTCTCGGCGATCCACCGCAGCGGCTCGACCAGCGCGCCGCGGACGATGTCGGCACCGGTGGCCTCGTCGCCGGACAGGTCGAGGGCGTCGATGGCCGACCGGGCGTGCACCAGGGCCGCGCCGCCGCCGGAGACGATGCCCTCCTCGATGGCCGCGCGCGTCGCCGACACGGCGTCCTCGATGCGGTGCTTGCGCTCCTTCAGCTCGACCTCGGTGGCCGCGCCGACCTTGATGACGCCGACGCCGCCGGCCAGCTTGGCCAGCCGCTCCTGCAGCTTCTCGCGGTCCCAGTCGGAGTCGGTGTTCTCGATCTCCGAGCGGATCTGGTTGACCCGGCCGTCGATGTCGGCCTGCGAGCCGCCGCCGTCGACGACGGTGGTGTCGTCCTTGGTGACGACGACCCGGCGGGCCGTGCCGAGCACCTCGAGGCCGACCTGGTCGAGCTTGAGACCCAGCTCCTCGGCGACGACCTGGCCGCCGGTGAGGACGGCGAGGTCCTGCAGGATCGCCTTGCGGCGGTCGCCGAAGCCCGGCGCCTTGACGGCGACCGAGGTGAACGTGCCGCGGATCTTGTTGACGACGAGCGTCGACAGCGCCTCGCCCTCGACGTCCTCGGCCACGATGAGCAGCGGCTTGCCGGACTGGACGACCTTCTCCAGCAGCGGCAGCAGGTCGCTGACGGAGGAGATCTTGGCCTGGTGGATCAGGATGTAGGCGTCCTCGAGGACGGCCTCCTGACGCTCCTGGTCGGTGACGAAGTACGGGCTGAGGTAGCCCTTGTCGAACTGCATGCCCTCGGTGAACTCGAGCTCGGTACCGAAGGTCTGCGACTCGTCGACGGTGATGACGCCGTCCTTACCGACCTTGTCGAACGCGTCGGCGATGACCTCGCCGATGGTCTGGTCCTGCGCGGAGATGGCGGCGACCGAGGCGATCTCGGACTTCTCGTCCACGGGGCGGGCGGACTCGACGAGCTTCGCCCGGACGGCCTCGACGGCCGCGTCGATGCCGCGCTTGATGCCCATGGGGTTGGCGCCGGCGGCGACGGACTTCAGGCCGCGGTGCACCATGGCCTGCGCGAGCACCGTCGCGGTGGTGGTGCCGTCACCGGCGACGTCGTTGGTCTTCGTGGCGACTTCCTTGGCGAGCTGAGCGCCGAGGTTCTCGTGCGGGTCCTCCAGCTCCACCTCGCGGGCGATGGTGACGCCGTCGTTCGTGATGGTGGGAGAACCGAACTTCTTGTCGAGGACGACGTTGCGGCCCTTGGGGCCGAGCGTCACCTTGACGGTGTTCGCGAGGGCGTCGACACCGCGCTCCAGGCGCCGGCGGGCGTCCTCGTCGAACTCGAGGATCTTGGGCATGGGGAACCGGTCCCTTTCGATGTCTTGCGAAACGTGGAACGCCCCGACCCGAGCCGTGGAAAGGCCGGGTCAGGGCGTCAGCGCGTCACTTCTGGACGATCGCCAGCACGTCACGGCCGGAGAGGATGAGCAGCTCCTCGCCGCCGTACTTCACCTCGGTGCCGCCGTACTTCGAGTAGAGCACCACGTCGCCGACCTTGACGTCGAGCGGGATGCGCTTCTCGCCCTCGTCGTCCCAGCGGCCCTCGCCGACGGCGACGACCTCGCCCTCCTGGGGCTTCTCCTTGGCGGTGTCAGGGATGACGAGCCCGGACGCCGTGGTCTGCTCCGCCTCCAGCGGCTTGACCACGATACGGTCCTCGAGTGGCTTGATGGAGACCGACACTTGTCTGACCTCCCCTTTCGCGGGATGTCACGAATGCTTGCTGGTGGACCGGCCGTACGTCGCCGTCGTCGCGGGTGCCGGCGACCTCGGCCGTTGGCACTCTCATGGTGAGGGTGCCAACCCTCAAGTTAGCACTCGGTCGAGATGAGTGCTAGTCCGCGGCGGGGGTGAGAGGCTGGCGCCGTGCAGACGGCCACGTTCGACGCGCTCCGCGGCCCCGCGGGCGCCGCGCTGCTGGCGCAGGCCTCGGCGGCGTACGGACGCGAGGACGAGTTCGCGCTGGGCACCCGGCTGCGGCGGACGCACGAGCCGGACCTGGTGGCGGCCGCGCTGACGCAGGCGCGGCTGCGCGCGCGGGCGGTGGACAAGTTCGCGCCGGCCGATGCGGCGCGCATGTTCTTCACGGTCGACGGCTACGAGCAGGCGACCCGGGTCGCCGTCGCCCGGCACCGGGCCGCACGGCTGGCCGCGGCACTCGGTCCCGGCGCGGCCGTCGCGGACCTGTGCTGCGGCATCGGCGGCGACCTCGTCGAGCTGGCCCGGGCCGGCCTGACGGTGACGGGGGTCGACGCGGACCCGCTGACGGCGGCCGTGGCGTCGGCCAACGTCGACGCTCTCGGGTTGACCGCTTCCGCGCGGGTCGAGTGCGCCGACGCGACGACGGTGGACCGGACGGCGTTCGCGGCGGTCGTCTGCGACCCGGCCCGCCGCGGCGGCCGAGGCCGGGTGTTCGACCCCGACGCGTACCGGCCGCCGTGGTCGTTCGTACTGTCGCTGCTGGCGGGGACGGCGTGCGTCAAGGTGGCGCCCGGGCTGCCGCACGAGCGGATCCCTGACGGCGTCGAGGCCGAATGGGTGTCCGAGCGCGGCGAGGTGAAGGAGGCGGCGCTGTGGTCCGGCGCGCTGGCGGCGGACGGCGTCCGGCGGCGGGCGACGCTGCTGCCGTCGGGCGCCACGCTCACCGACCGCGACGACCCCGGGCCGGTCGTCCGCCCGCTGGGCGGGTTCCTGTACGAGCCGGACGGCGCCGTGATCCGGGCGGGCCTGGTGACGGCGGCGGCCGCGCTGGTCGGCGGCGGGCTGCTGGACCCGTCCATCGCGTACGTGACGGCCGGCGCGGCGGTGAACACTCCGTTCGCCCGCGGCTACCGCGTCCTCGACACGCTGCCGTACGACGTGAAGGCGCTGCGGCGGTACGTGCGTGAGCAGGGCGTCGGCGTGCTGACGGTGAAGAAGCGCGGCGTCGGCGTCGAGCCCGAGAAGCTGCGGGCGGCGGTCCGGCCACGCGGCGACCGCAGCGCCATGTTCGTCGTCACCCGCGTGGCCGGCGCGGCGACCGTCATCGTCGCCGAGCCGCTCTGACAGACTCCACCCTCATGGCGGGCAAGCAGAGCGCGGGGATCCTGCTCCACCGCGACGGACCGGACGGCGTCGAGGTGCTGCTCGGGCACATGGGCGGGCCGTTCTGGGCGAAGAAGGACGCCGGAGCATGGTCGCTGCCGAAGGGCGAGTACGAGCCCGACGAGCTGCCGGAGGCCGCCGCCCGGCGCGAGTTCGCCGAGGAACTGGGCCTCCCGGTGCCCGACGGCGAGCTGGTCGAGCTCGGCACGGTGAAGCAGTCCGGCGGCAAGACGGTGACGGCGTGGGCGCTGCGCGGCGACCTCGACCCGTCCGCCGTCGTCCCCGGCACGTTCGAGCTGGAGTGGCCGCCGCGCTCCGGCCGGACCCAGGAGTTCCCCGAGGTCGACCGCGTCGAGTGGTTCCCGCTCG
Source organism: Jiangella rhizosphaerae (assembly GCF_003579925.1). Taxonomy (GTDB): domain Bacteria; phylum Actinomycetota; class Actinomycetes; order Jiangellales; family Jiangellaceae; genus Jiangella; species Jiangella rhizosphaerae. The sequence goes on from NZ_QUAL01000142.1 coordinate 4,321, forward strand.
ACGTCGCCCGGGAGAAGATCGTCAAGGCCCAGGCCGCGTTCCTCGACCGGCTGGCCGGCGTCGTCTGAACGGTTCGTTCGCATGCGTTGGACCCGTCCCCCTGCTGCCCGATTGTCTTGGCCGCGCACGCGCGCCTCAAGCGGACTGTTGGGCGCTTCGCGCCGGCGATGACCGCTTGACCCGCGCGCCCGCGGCTAAGAACGGGCAGCTATCAGGGGGACGGGGGAAGAGCGGCGACGGTCGTCTGGGGCGTTGGCCCCGTTTTCGGTGTGGCGTTGGTGTCGTGGAGCGTCCACCAGGTGAGATTCCGCCGTGATTCGGGGGCCATCACGAGGATTATTCCAGCATCACCACGGCTGTAGGGGTGTTGATGCTCAGACAATCCTCGTGATGTAGACGATCCTGGATGATCATCGCGCGCCGCCGCCCCGACAAAGCACGCGAAACGGGCACGCCAAGCATGAGGCGTGCCCACATCCTCCCCGTCCCCCTGATAGCTGCCCGTTCTTGGCCGCGTAACCGCGGGTCAAGTCCAAGCGCCCCGACCACAGCGAAGCCCGACCACCACGCGCGCGGACTTGAGGCGCGGTTGCGCGGCAAGAGAATGGGGCAGCAGGGGGACGGGGAACCCAAGCCCACGTCCACCGACGCACGTCCACTCGGCGATCATTCCGACGCCGGATAGTGGCGGGCGATACCCGCGACCAGACGGTCGACGTGGTTCCCGTAGACGGCGTCGACGCCCGTGGCGAGGAGGCGGTCGATGGCCGCACTGCTCTGGGCGTCCCAGCCGAACGCGTGCACGCCGGCCTCGTGGAACAGGTCGACGTAGATCGGGGTCCAGTCGAGCCAGTGCAGGTTGACCGCGTCGATGCCGCGCGCCGCCAGCGTGCGGGCCCGGCCACGGACGCCGTCCTGCAGGCGGCTCACTCGCGTGGAGTCGACCAGCCGGACGTCGGACGCGAGCGCCCGCCAGCGCGTCACCACGTCCAGCGACGGATGGCACAGCCAGGTCCGCTCGGGCACGCCACCGGCCCGGACGGCCGCGACCACCGGCTCGAACGCGGCCGGGTCCTTGACGTCCAGCGACAGCTCGAAGTCCGTGCCGCACGCGGCGTACAGGTCGGCCAGCGACGGCATGTGCGCCGGCAGCTCCGACCGCCGCAGCGACGACAGTGGCCGGCGCCGGAACCGCGGCCCCACGACGCCGTCGTGGTCGAGCACGACGACGCCGTCGGCGGTCACCCAGGCGTCGCTCTCGAGGCCCGTCGCGCCCAGGCGCAGTGCCAGCTCGAACGCCGGCAGCGTGTTCTCGCGCTCCCGCGCCATGGCACCGCGGTGCGCGAACAGGACGGGCGGTGTGATGGGCGGCGTCCTCATCGCGGCAGCCGCCGCAACGCGCCCTCCAGGGCCTCGCCGGCCTCGGCCATGACCCGCTCGACGATCTCCCGTGCCGGCAGGACGTCGTGGACCAGGGCGGCGGACTGGCCGGTGAACGGCAGGTACTCGTGCAGCCGGCCGGCCGCGAGCGCGTCGAGGACCTCGCCGCGGAGCCGGGTGGACGCGGCGGCGGCACCTCCGGGGTCGGCGTTCCACCGGTCGACGAACGGCGTGCGCAGCACTCGCGGCGTCGCCGGATGCCCGCCGGACGACAGCGGCGGCAGCACGGCGTCGGCGAAGGTGACCTTGACGGCGTCCAGCGGCGCGGCGTCGACGATGGCCCGCTTCCAGTCGGCGGCGACGGCGGCCTCCGTACTGGCGAGGAACCGGGTCCCGAGTGCGACGCCCTGGGCGCCCAGCGCCAGCGCGGCCGCCAGCCCGCGGCCGTCGGCGATGCCACCGGCCGCGACCACCGGGATGTCGCCGGCGATGTCGACGACGGCCGGCACCATCACCATCGTGGAGATCTGGCCGCCGTTGCCGCCCGCCTCTCCGCCCTGCGCCACGATCACGTCGACAGCGAGCTCCACGGCGCGGCGCGCCTGATCCAGGTCGAAGACCTGCTGGACCCACCGGATGCCGGCCTCGTGCGCCCGGCCGACCAGCTCACCCGGGTCGCCGATGTGGAACGAGATGACGGCCGGGCGCTCGGCCAGCGTCGCCTCGAAGGCCTCCGCGTCGAACGGGCGCATCGTGTGGTTGACCGCGAACGGGCGGTCGGTGAGCCGGCGCAGCCGGGCCCACTGGGCACGCAGGACCGGGAGCGGGGTCACCGCCGTCCCGAGGCTGCCCAGCCCGCCTGCCCCGCACACCGCGGCGGCCAGTTCGACCTGCTCCCAAGGCCCGAACGGCGCACAGATGATCGGGACCTCGATCCCGAGCACGTCACACAGCGGAGTCCGCATCGAGACCCCCTTCCCCGCCGTTGCGATCGTCGCGCAGACGGATCGGCGGCGGCAAGGCCGTTCGCCGCGCAGGCGCGGACGGCATCTTGCGACGGGGCCCCTGGCCTGCGAAAATTGGATCTTGAGCCAGCCCGCTCACCGACTGCCCATGCCCGACGCTGGCCGCGCCGGGTGCGAGTCGTCCCCGCCGGGCGAAATGCCCGTGACTCGCACTCGTTGGCGAAGCGATGCCTCTTGTCAAGAAGGCCGGCGGTTTCACCCCGCAAAAGGCGTGAGATTGGGCATTCCGTAATTACCGGAAGGCGTGTAACACTTCCGGACATGCAGATCCCCTTCGCACCGTCCGACCACAGCAGCCTGGGCGTGGAATGGGAACTGCAACTGGTCGACCCAGAGACCCGCGAGCTCACCTCGGGCGCCGTCGAGATCCTCGAGGAGATCCGCCCGGCCGGCGCCGCGGAGCACCCCAAGGCCAAGCACGAGCTGCTGCAGTCGACCATCGAGGTCGTCACCGGGGTGTGCCACACGGTCGCCGAGGCCCGCGCCGACCTCGCCGAGACGGTGCGCACGGTGGCCAAGGCCGCCGACCGCCGGGGGCTGGCGCTCATGTGCGCCGGCACCCACCCGATCACCAACTGGAACAGCCAGAAGATCAGCCCGAAGCCGCGCTACGAGCAGCTCGTCGAGAACCTGCAGTGGCTGGCCCGCCGGCTGCAGATCTTCGGCGTCCACGTGCACGTCGGGGTGCGGTCGCCGGAGAAAGTCATTCCCATTGTCAACGCCCTGACGTCGTACGTCCCGCATTTCCTGGCGCTGTCGGCGTCCTCGCCCTACTGGGTGGGCCACGACACCGGGCTGGCGTCGTCGCGGAGCAAGGTGTTCGAGGCGCTGCCCACGGCCGGGCTGCCCTACCAGCTGTCGGGCTGGGACCAGTTCGAGAGCTACATGGGGACGCTGATCTCCACCAAGACCATCGACTCCGTCCGCGAGGTGTGGTGGGACATCCGCCCGCACCCCGACTTCGGCACCGTCGAGCTGCGCATCTGCGACGGCCTGCCCACGCTGGACGAGGTGTGCACGATCGCCGCGCTGGCCCAGTGCCTCGTCGAGCGGCTCGACCGCGAGATCGACCGCGGCTACCGGCTGCCGTCGCCGAAGAACTGGGTGGTCCGCGAGAACAAGTGGCGCGCGGCCCGGTTCGGCCTGGACGCCGAGATCATCGTCGACGACCAGGACACCGTCGTGCCCGTGCGCAGGGCATTGCTCGATTTGGCCGACGAACTCATGCCCATTGCCCGTAGACTGTCCTGCACCGCCGAGCTCGCCGGCATCGAACGCATTGTCGCGCAGGGTGCGAGCTATCAGCGGCAGCGGACAATTGCAGAGGCGAACGGCGGTGATTTGACCAAGGTCGTCGACAGCCTCTTGGAAGAGATGGCGACGGGGTTGTGACCGAGTGACCTACGACTGGCTTGCGAGCTGGCTCGATCTGCATACCGACGAACTCACGGCGCTGCGCCGCATGCTGCACGCGCGGCCCGAGCTCGGCCTGAACGAGCACCAGACCACCGATCTCCTCGTCCGGCAGCTGCGCATGTCCGGGCTCGAGCCGCGGGTGCTCCCGCGCGGCACCGGCGTGGTGGTCGACATCGGCACCGGTTCGCGCACCATCGCGCTACGCGCCGACATCGACGCCCTGCCGCTGCCCGACCTCAAGGACGTCCCCTACCGCTCCACCGTCGACGGCGTCTGCCACGCCTGCGGCCACGACGCGCACACCGTCATGGCGCTCGGCGCCGCCCTGGCGCTGGCGAAGGTGCCGCAGCTGCCCGGCCGGGTGCGGGTCATCTTCCAGCCCGGCGAGGAGATCATGGCCGGCGCCCGCGAGGTCATCGCCGCCGGCGCGCTCGAAGGCGTCGAGCGGGCGTTCGCGCTGCACTGCGACCCGCGGCTGCCGGTCGGCCAGATCGGCATGCGCACCGGCCCCATCACGGCGGCCTGCGACCTCGTCGAGGTGCGCGTCGCGGGCCCCGGCGGCCACACCGCCCGGCCGCAGCTGACGGTCGACCTCGTCGACGCCATCTCGCGCATCGCCGCCGACGCCCCGGCCATCCTGGCCCGGCAGATCGACGTCCGCGCCGGGTTCTCGCTGGTGTGGGGGTCCATCCAGGCCGGCGGCCCGCCCAACGCCATCCCCTCGTCGGGCGTGCTGCGCGGCACCGTCCGGGTCCTCGACCACGCGGCCTGGGCCGACGCCGAGAAGTACGTCCGCGCCGTCGTGCGCGACATCGCCCACCCCAGCGGCGCCCGGGTCGAGATCGACTACGAGCGCGGCGTGCCGCCGGTGGTCAACGACGAAGCCAGTGTCGCGCTGATGCGCCAGGCGGTCACCGCCGAGCTCGGCGCTCACGCCGTCACCGGCACGTCGACGAGCATGGGCGGCGAGGACTTCGCCTGGTACGGCGAGCACGTGCCGCTGGCGCTGGCCCGCATCGGGGTGCACGGCAGCGCGCTGGCGAAGATGGGCGACCTCCATCAGGGCGACTTCGACATCGACGAGAAGGCGCTGGCCTACGGCGTCCGGGTGTTCGTCTCCACGGCGCTGGCGGCGCTCACCGCCTCGCGCTGACGGCGTCAGCAGCCCGGCCGCTCGACGCCGTCGACGGCGACCGGAAGCGTGCCACGGGCCGGCGACGTGCCGGCCAGCACCTCGGCCAGCGCGCGGAACGCCCCCGGCGTCCGCCCGTACAGCGCGATCTTGACCGGCGCGTCGCTGGCGCCCAGCGCGTACGGACGGTCCAGCGCGACCACGACGTCGCCGGAGCCGGGCTCGGTCCCGCCGAGCAGCCGCACGGTGGTCGGCGCGTTCGCGTCGGTCGTCAGCCCGGCGGCCGCGGCGGCCTCGTCGAACCGGACGCGGTCGGCCTCCTCGCCGCCGACGACCCGGACGACCCCCTCGACCAGCGGCCCCTCGCAGGCGCCCGCGACGACGGTCACGCCGCCCAGCGACTCCTGGTAGGACAACTCCTCGTGCGCGCCGACCGCGGCCGGGTCGGGTGCCGGGCCGGACGCCTGGTGCAGCATGAGCGCGACGCCGCGCGTGGCCGCCTCGGCCAGCCGCTCGGCGGGCAGCTCACCGCTCGCGACGGCGTCGACGATGGCGGTGTGCGCCGCCTCGGCGTCGGCCGGCATCAGCACGAGGTCCGCACCGGCGGCCAGCGCCCTCACCGCGGCCACGCCCGACCCGTAGCCCTGGCTGATGGCGGCCATGTCCTGCGCGTCGGTGACGACCAGGCCGTCGAACCCCAGCTCGTTCCGCAGCAGACCGATGACCTCGGGCGACAACGACGACGGCACGCCCGCGTCGACGGCCTCGACGTCGATGTGCGCGACCATGATCGCCTCCGCGCCCGCCTCCACCGCCGCCCGGAACGGGACGAAGTCGCGGGCGCGCAGCTCGTCGAGGCTCGCCGTCTGCACCGGCAGCTCCTCGTGGCTGTCGGCCGGCACCGAGCCGTGGCCGGGGAAGTGCTTGGAGACCGCGACGATGCCCGACCGCGCGTAGCCGCGCAGCGACGCCTGGACCGTCTCGGCGACGACCTGCGGGTCGGACGACGCCGACCGGGTGCCGATGGTGGGGTCGTCCGGGCCGGTGGTGACGTCGGCGTCGGGCGCGAACACCATGGTCAGCCCCATGGCCCGCAGCTCCTCGCCGCTGGCCTGGGCGACCTGCTCGGCCGTCGCGGTGTCGCGCGACGCGCCCAGCGTCATGTAGGCGGGGAACTCCGTCGCCGGCGCCTTGATCCGCGCGACCGTCCCGCCCTCCTGGTCGATGCCGATGATGACGGGGTAGCCGCGGTCGCCGCCGGCCCGCTGGATCGCCGCGGTGGCGTCGGTGACCTGCTGGGGCGACTCGACGTTGTCGCCCATGAGGATGACGCCGCCGAGCCCGAGCTCCTCGATCCGGCCGACCGGCGGCTCGAGGCCGGCGTACCGGGCGACGATGACCTGGCCGGCCTGCCGCTCGACCGGCATGTCCGCGACCAGCGCGGCGGCGTGGTCGTACTCCTCCTGGGTGGGTCCCCAGGCCAGCGGCGGCGGAGGCGTAGGCAACGGTGTCGTGGTCGGCGTGCTGGAGGTGGAGCCGCCGGTGGGGCTGGGGCCGCCGGTGTCGCCGTCGCCGGAGCCGCAGGAGGCCAGCAGCAGCGTGCCGGCGAGGAGGAGGAGCAGTCGCCGCATTTCCGCCAGTCTGCCACGGCGGCCGTCCGTCCCGTGAGCGAACGGGTGGCGGGGGCGGCGGCCCGCTCGTAGCGTCGGAGGTATGCGCCGCCCGCTGCCGGTCGTCGGTGACCTGCTCGCGTTCCAGTCCGATCGGCTCCGCTTCGTCACCTCCGCGCACCGCGACCAGGGCGACGTCGCCCGCTTCCGGCTCGGCCCGTTCCCGGTGTGGCAGCTGGCGCACCCCGACCACGTCCGTTCCGTGCTGGTCACCGATGCGGCCGCGTTCCGCAAGGGCATGGTGCTGCAGCGGGCCCGTGTCGTGCTCGGCGACGGCTTGCTCACCGCCGAGGGCGACGTGCACCGTCACCACCGCGACCTCGTGCAGCCGGCGTTCCACTCGCGGCGGATCGCCGGCTACGCGTCGGTGATGATCGACCGCGCGGTCGCGGTGTCCTCGTCGTGGCCGGCGCGGGAGCCGCTGGACGTCCACGCGGCCACCGTGCGGATGACGCTGGAGACGGCCGGCACGACGCTGCTCGGCGCGTCCGTCGACGTCGGGGCCGTCGAGGGCGCGCTGGCCGATCTCCTGAGCGCGTACAAGCTGGCGTTCCTGCCGTTCAGCGAGAAGCTGCAGGGGCTGCCGGTCGGCCCGCTGCGGCGGCTGCAGCGCGGGCGGAAGCGGCTGCACGGCCTGGTCGACTCGGTGGTGGCGGAGCGCACGTCCTCCGGCCACGACGGCGGCGACCTGCTGTCCGCGCTGGTGCCGGGGCCGGACCGCGGCGGCCGCCTGTCGCCCGAGGAACTGCGCGACGAGGCGACCACGCTGCTGCTGGCCGGCCACGAGACGACGGCGAACACGCTGGCGTTCGCGCTGCACCTGCTGGCGGCGCACCCGTCCGTGCAGACGTCGGTGCAGGACGAGGTCGACGCGGTCGGCGTCCCCGGGCCGTCCGACGCCGACCGGCTGCCGCTGTGCCGCGCGGTCGTGTCCGAGGCGCTGCGGCTCTACCCGCCGTCGTGGATGATGGGCCGCCAGGCGCTGTCCGAGTACCCCGTCGGCGGGCACGTCATCCAGCCGGGTGACCTCGTCGTCCTGCCGCAGTGGGTCGTCCACCACGATCCGCGCTGGTGGCCGCAGCCGTTCTCGTTCGACCCCGGCCGCTGGCTGGACGGCGGCGGCGCGACCGGCCGCGAGCGGCCGCGATGGGCGTTCTTCCCGTTCGGCGCCGGCCTGCGCCGCTGCATCGGCGAGGGCTTCGCCTGGACCGAGGCCGTGCTCGGCCTGGCGGCCATCGTGGCGCGCTGGCGGCTGCGCCCCGTCCCCGGCTGGCCCCTGCGGCTGGACCCGCTGATCACCCTGCGCCCCCGTGGCGGCCTCTGGCTCATCCCCGAGCCTCGCTGAGCATGGTCCGCGGCCGGGCCGGGATGTCCGTTCGAGGGTGTTGACACAGATGCCAACTGTTGACACCTGTGCCAACACGTCGAAAAGCACACCCGACCCCCGCCGGGACCGGCCGCGGCGGCGGGATCGGTAGCGTGACGGCATGGATGCGGTGGTCTTCGACCTCGACGGCGTGCTGGTCGACTCCGAGCGAGCCTGGGACGAGGTGCGCCGGACGGTGGTCGCGGAGCACGGAGGGGCGTGGACGGACGCGGCGACGCGGGCGATGCAGGGCATGAGCACGCCGGAGTGGGCGACGTACCTGGTCGACGAGCTCGGGGCGGCGCTCACGCCCGACGAGGCCGCGAAGGTCGTCGTCGACGAGATGGCCCGCCGCTACGCCGACGCGCCGCCGGTCATCGACGGCGCCGCCGACGCCGTCCGCGCCGTGGCCGCGCGCCTGCCCGTCGGCATCGCCAGCTCGTCGCCGCCGGTGCTGATCGAGGCGTTCCTCTCCTTCGCCGGGCTCACCGCCGTGGTGCCGGTCGTCGTGTCCAGCGAGGAGGTGGCCGCCGGCAAGCCGGCCCCGGACGTCTACCTCGAAGCCGCCCGCCGGCTGGACGTCGACCCGCGGCGGGCCGCGGCCGTCGAGGACTCCACCAACGGGCTGCGGTCGGCGCACGCCGCCGGCCTGACGGTGATCGCCGTGCCGAACCCGCACTTCCCGCCCGATCCGGCCGTCCTCGCCGCGACCGCGACCACCGTCCTCGCCGACATCGCCGCGCTCCCGGCGGCGCTCGAGCGGCTCTAGCCCACCAGCACCTGCGTCACCGGAAGTGAGGAGTCGGAGGCGAAGTCCAGCGACGACGGCGGCAGGCCGCGCTCGACGACCGCCGCGCCGAGGGCCGCGATCATCGCGCCGTTGTCGGTGCACAGCGAGAACCGCGGCTGGCGCAGCTCGATGCCCGCCGCGGCGCAGCGCTCGCGGGTGAGGTCGCGCAGCCGGGCGTTCGCCGCGACGCCGCCGGCCAGGACCATGGTCGAGATGCCGCGCTCCTGACAGGCCAGCACCGCCTTCTTCGTCAGCACGTCGGCTACGGCCTCCTGGAAACCCGCGGCCACGTCGGCCACCGGGACGGCCCGGCCCTCCCGCTCGGCCGTCTCCACCCAGCGCGCCACCGCCGTCTTGAGGCCGGAGAAGGAGAAGTCGTAGCGGTGCCGTTCCAGGTCGCGCTGGCTGGTGAGGCCGCGCGGGAAGCGGATCGCCGCGGGGTCGCCGTCGGCCGCGGCGCGCTGGATGTTCGGCCCGCCGGGGTACTTGAGCCCGATCAGCCGGGCGACCTTGTCGAACGCCTCGCCCGCGGCGTCGTCGAGGGTCTGGCCGAGCAGCGTCGCCGAGGTCGCGATGTCCTCGACCAGGAGGATCTCGGTGTGCCCGCCGGACACCAGCAGCGCGACGACGGGCTCGGTCAGCGGGCCGTTCTCCAGCTGCTCCGCCGCCACGTGCCCGACCAGATGGTTGACGCCGTAGAGAGGCCTGTCCAGCGCGACGGCGAGCGCCTTGGCCGCGGACACCCCGACCATCAGCGCCCCGGCCAGGCCCGGACCCGCGGTGACGGCGACGGCGTCGACGTCGGACAGGCCCACGCCGGCCTCGTCGAGCGCCCTGCGCAGCGTCGGCACGATCGCCTCGAGGTGCGCGCGGCTGGCCACCTCGGGGACGACGCCGCCGAAGCGGACGTGCTCGTCGACGGAGCTGGCGACGGCGTTGGCGAGCAGCGTGGTGCCGCGCACCAGGCCGACGCCGGTCTCGTCGCAGGACGTCTCGATGCCCAGGATCAGGGGCTGGTCGCTCACGCCGATGATTATCGCTCCGTCTCCGCCGAGGTCCGCAGCCGTTTCCGCAGGACCAGTCCGTCACGGCCGCCGCCGTAGTACTTGCGCCGCACCGCGATGCGTTCGAAGCCGTGCCGCGCGTAGAACGTCTTCGCCGGCTCGTTGTCGGCGCGCACCTCCAGCAGCAGCTCGCCGGCGCCGCGGCGCCGGGCCTCCGTCTCGAGCGCCGCCATCAGCAGTGTGCCGACACCGCCGCGCTGGTGGGCCGGTGCGACGGCGATGGTCATGACGTCCGCGGGGTCGCCGGGCAGCGCCGGCGCCTGGAGGCCGGCGTAGCCGACCAGCTCTCCGCCGGCCTCGGCGACGACGTACCAGCGGGTGTCCGGCACGCCGGCCAGCTCGGAGCGGAACTGCTCGGCCGACCACGGCGGGTCGCCGGCGAACAGCTCCTGCTCCAGCGGCACGACGGCGTCGAGGTCGGCGAGGCGCATCGGCCGCAGCGCGGTCGTCACCGGGTGAGGACGCTCTTGCGCGCACTCGGCGGCGTGGCGTCGGGGCGGCGCAGGTAGAGCGGGTCGGGCGGGAGAATCTCGACGGCCCGGGCGACGACGGCGGCGGCGAGGTGCGCGGCCGACGGGTACTCGGGCTGGAGCGCGCGGGCGAACGCGTCGGGGTACAGCCGCGCCCCGGCGCCCGCGGCGGGCAGCCGCCGCTCGGCGAGGCCGG
>NZ_QUAL01000144.1 GCF_003579925.1 Jiangella rhizosphaerae
GGCCGCGCGCTGAGCGCCGGCCGGCGCCTGCTGCCCGGCGCGCTGGCCGTTGCCGTTCGGCGCACCGGCGTTCGGGGCAGCGGCGTTCTGCGGGCCGCCGTTCGGAGCAGGCTGGTCGCCGGGACGAGCCCACGGGTTCTGCGTGGAGTCGGCCCCCGAACGCGGCGTGGTGTCCTCGCGTGAGCGGTTGCGGGTGGCGACGCGGGCGGCCGCGGCTCCCCGCGGCTGCCCGCCACCCTGCTGGCGGCGGTTGTCGACCGCCGGGTCCGCGGCGCCCCGCTGCCCGTTCGGCGACCCGTTGCTACTGGGAGCCCCGGGCTTCGCGCCGTTGGACTGCTGGTCCTGCCGGTCCGGAGGAGGCGCGCTCTGGTTGCGCGCGTCCTGGTCGGTCCCCGGACGCCCGGTCGCGCCGCTGCTCGTCACGAGCCATCACCCTCCGCGTCGATCTCGGAGTCCGTCACGTCGTCGACGGCCTCCTCCACCGAGTCTTCCTCGGCACTGTGCGCGATGGCGACGACCACATCGTCGCCACCCAGCGCAACGTACTTGACTCCCATGGTGTCACGACCCTTGGCGGGAACGTCCGCCACTGGACTACGCGTCACCCCTCCGGACGCCCGGATGGCGAGCACCTCGTCGCCGTCGCCGACGACCAGGGCGCCCACGAGGGAGCCTCTGTCCTCATTGATCTTCATGGCCTTGATACCCAAACCCCCGCGTCCCTGAACACGATATTCCTCGACGACGGTTCGTTTGGCGAATCCACCATCTGTGACGGTAAAGACGTACGAGTCGGTTCCATCGCGCACAACGGACATCGAGAGCAGTTCGTCCCCGTCGCGGAACTTCATGCCGACGACGCCGCCGGTGGCCCGGCCCATCGGCCGCAGCTGGTCGTCGGTGGCGGTGAACCGGATGGCCTGCGCCTTGCGCGACACCAGCAGGATGTCGTCGTCGGCGCTGACCAGCTCGGCGCCGATCAGCTCGTCGTCCTCCTCGCGGAACAGGATCGCGATGACGCCGCCGGAGCGGTTGGAGTCGTACTCGGTGAGCTTGGTCTTCTTCACCATGCCGTGCTTGGTCGCCAGCACGAGGTACGGCGCCTGCTCGTAGTCCTTCAGCGTGAGCACCCGGGCGATCTGCTCGTCCGGCTGGAACGCCAGCAGGTTCGCGACGTGCTGGCCCTTGGCGTCGCGGGCCAGCTCGGGCAGCTCGTACGCCTTCGCGCGGTAGACCCGGCCGCGGTTGGTGAAGAACAGGATCCAGTGGTGCGTGGTGGTCACGAAGAACTGGTCGACGACGTCGTCCTCGCGCAGCTGCGCGCCCCGCACGCCCTTGCCGCCGCGCCGCTGCGAGCGGTAGAGGTCGGCCTTGGTGCGCTTGGCGTAGCCGCCGCGGGTGATCGTGACGACCACCGGCTCCTCGGGGATGAGGTCCTCGGCGGTGAGGTCGCCCTCGGCCGGGATGATCCGGCTGCGCCGCTCGTCGCCGTACTTCTCGACGATCTCGGCCAGCTCCTCGCGGATGATCGTCCGCTTGCGGTCGTCGGACTGCAGGATCGCCTCGAGGTCGGCGATGTCGGCGACCAGGGTGTCGTGCTCGTTCTGCAGCTCGTCGCGCGACAGGGCCGTCAGGCGGCGCAGCTGCATGTCGAGGATGGCCGTGGCCTGGATCTCGTCGATGTCGAGCAGCTGCATGAGGCCGTTGCGCGCCTCTTCGACGTCCTGCGAGCGGCGGATCAGCGCGATGACCTCGTCGATGGCGTCGATGGCCTTGAGCAGGCCCAGCACGATGTGCAGGCGCTCGCGCTTCTTGCGCAGCCGGAACTCGGTGCGCCGGCGGATGACCTCGACCTGGTGGGTGACCCAGTGCCGGACGAACGCGTCGAGCGAGAGCGTGCGCGGCACGCCGTCGACCAGCGCCACCATGTTGCAGCCGAAGGTGTCCTGCAGCTGGGTGTGCTTGTAGAGGTTGTTGCGGACGACGGTGGCGACGGCGTCGCGCTTGAGCACGACGACGATGCGCATGCCGGTGCGCGAGGACGAGTCGTCCTTGAGGTCGGCGATGCCCGGAACCCGGCCGGTGTCGGCCAGCTCGGCGATCTTGCGGATCAGCGCGTCGGGGTTGACCTGGTACGGCAGCTCGGTGATGACCAGGCAGGTGCGGCCGCGGCTGTCCTCTTCGACCTCGACGACGGCGCGCATGGTGACCGACCCGCGGCCGGTGCGGTAGGCCTGCTCGATGCCGGTGGTGCCGACGATGAGCGCGCTGGTCGGGAAGTCGGGGCCCTTGACCCGCTCGAGCAGCGCGGTGAGCAGCTCCTCGTTCGAGGCCTCGGGGTTCTCCAGGTACCAGTCGACCCCGGCCGCGACCTCGCGCAGGTTGTGCGGCGGGATGTTCGTGGCCATACCGACGGCGATGCCGCCGGACCCGTTGACCAGCAGGTTCGGGAACCGCGCCGGCAGGACGTCGGGCTCGGCGCCGCGACCGTCGTAGTTCGGGGAGAAGTCGACGGTCTCTTCCTCGATGTCGCGGACCATCTCCATGGCCAGCGGCGCCATGCGGCACTCGGTGTAGCGCATGGCCGCCTGGCGGTCGTCGCCGCGCGACCCGAAGTTGCCCTGCCCCTGCACGAGCGGGTACCGCATCGACCACCACTGGCCCAGCCGGACCAGGGTGTCGTAGATGGCGGTGTCGCCGTGCGGGTGGTAGTTGCCCATGACGTCGCCGACGACGCGGGAGCACTTGGAGAAACCGCGGTCGGGCCGGTAGCCGCCGTCGAACATCGCGTACAGGACGCGGCGGTGCACCGGCTTGAGACCGTCACGGACGTCGGGCAGCGCCCGGGCGACGATGACGGTCATCGCGTAGTCGAGATAGCTGCGCTGCATCTCGACCTGCAGATCGACCGGCTCGATCCGTCCCCCGGGTCCGAACGCGTCGCCGGCCGTGGTGGTGTCGTTGGTCACGAGTGGTTCCTCCAGGTGCGACCTGCCGGCCGCACGTCAGTTGAGACGCGCGAGACAGGCCCACGGTTGTCTTCGTCCCCGTTGTGTTTCATGTGCCGCGTCCGGCGCCGCCGGACTAGATGTCCAGGAAGCGGACGTCGCGGGCGTTGCGCTGGATGAACTTGCGACGGCTCTCGACGTCTTCGCCCATCAGCGTGCTGAAGATCTCGTCGGCCTGCGCGGCGTCGTCGAGCGTGACCTGGAGCAGCAGCCGCTGCTCGGGGTCCATGGTGGTCTCCCACAGCTCGTCGTCGTTCATCTCGCCCAGACCCTTGTAGCGCTGGATGCCCTCTTCCTTGGGCAGCCGCTTGCCGGCCTCGAGCCCGGCCCGGATGAGAGCCTCGCGCTCGCGCTCGGAGTAGGCGTACTCGGGCGCGACGTCGCGGCCGGACCACTTGATCTTGTACAGCGGCGGCGACGCCAGGAACACGTAGCCCTGCTCGACGACCGGCTTCATGAACCGGAACAGCAGCGTGAGGAGCAGCGTGCGGATGTGCTGGCCGTCGACGTCGGCGTCGGCCATCAGCACGATCTTGTGGTAGCGCAGGCGGTTGATGTCGAACTCTTCGTGCACGCCGGTGCCGAGCGCGCTGATGATGGCCTGCACCTCCTGGTTCTGCAGGATCTTGTCGATGCGCGCCTTCTCGACGTTGAGGATCTTGCCGCGGATCGGCAGGATCGCCTGCACCTTGGGGTCGCGGCCCTGCTTGGCCGGGCCACCGGCGGAGTCGCCCTCGACGATGAAGAGCTCGCACTCCTCCGGGTCGGTCGACTGGCAGTCGGCCAGCTTGCCCGGCAGGCCGCCGCCGCCCATGAGGCCCTTGCGGCTGCGGGCGGCGTCGCGCGCCTTGCGCGCGGCGACCCGGGCGATGGCCGCGCTCTGTGCCTTGCGGGCGATGAGCTTGCCCTCGGTGGGGTTCTGTTCGAACCAGGTGCCCAGCTGCTCGTTGACGATGCGCTGGACGAACCCCTTGGCCTCGGTGTTGCCGAGCTTGGTCTTCGTCTGGCCCTCGAACTGCGGCTCGGCGATCTTGATGCTGATGATCGCGGTGAGGCCCTCGCGGACGTCGTCGCCGGTGAGGTTGGCGTCCTTCTCCTTCAGCACGCCCCAATCGCGGGCGAACCGGTTGACCAGCGACGTCAGCGCGGCACGGAAGCCCTCTTCGTGGGTGCCGCCCTCGTGGGTGTTGATGGTGTTGGCGAAGGTGTGCACCGACTCGGTGAACTGGTCGTTCCACTGCAGCGCCATCTCGAGGCTCATCGGCTGGCCGTCGCCGTTGGTCGACTCGGCCTCGTAGGAGATGACGGTGGGGTGGATGGCCGTCTTCGTGGCGTTCAGGTGGTTGACGTAGTCGACCAGGCCGTGGTCGTAGCGGTAGCGCACCTCGCGCGGGCCGGCCGGGGCGTCGGACTCGACGTCGTCCTCGGCGCCCGCGTCGGGCTCGGCCGGGCGCTCGTCGCGCAGCACGATGGTGAGGCCCTTGTTGAGGAAGGCCATCTCGCGCAGGCGCGTGGAGAGCGTCTCGAAGTCGTACGTCGTGGTCTCGAAGATGTCCGGGCTCGCGTAGAACGTGGTGGACGTTCCGGTGCGGTCGGACGGCTCGTGCCGCTGCAGCGGGCCGTCGGGCACACCGAGGGAGTAGGACTGCGTCCACCGGTAGCCGTCGCGGTGGATCTCGAGGTCGATCTTCGTCGAGAGCGCGTTGACGACCGAGACGCCGACACCGTGCAGACCGCCGGAGACCTTGTAGCCGCCGCCGCCGAACTTGCCGCCGGCGTGCAGGACGGTCATGACGACCTCGACCGCCGGCCGCTTCTCGACCGGGTGTTCGTCGACGGGGATGCCGCGGCCGTTGTCGACGACGCGCACGCCGTCGCCGGGGAGCAGCGTGATGTCGATGTGGTCGCAGACGCCGGCCAGGGCCTCGTCGACGGAGTTGTCGACGACCTCGTAGACCAGATGGTGCAGACCTCGCTCGCCGGTGGAGCCGATGTACATGCCGGGCCGTTTGCGGACCGCTTCGAGACCTTCGAGTACGGTGATGGCGCTGGCGTCGTAGGACGTGGTGTCCGTCACGAGCGGGGGACCTCCTACCAGGGATCAGGCCGCACCGCTCCACCTGCAGGCCGCAGAAGAGGGCCCAGGAGACCGTGCGGCCTGGATGGACGTCACCCATTCTACCTTGTGCCGACGCGAGAATGCGCGTTCTGCGGCCCTGAATGCCCCGTGGAGCCGCGTAGATCGCCTCTCATGTGTCCCCATACCCGCACTGGGCGCCTCGGCGTCGCTGGGGGCCGTCTGGCGCCGCGGAGCGGATGGGCGGATTTCGGTCAGCCGTAGGTGTCGCGGGGACCGCGACCGGGTACGCTCCGTGGCCCGCGCCGCCAGCTCGGTGCCTGCGGTCCGCGGACGTCGACCCTGGTCACCGAGCCGTCGCCGATCTCGGCGTTGAACCGGCGCACCAGTTCGGCCGCGAACAGCCGCACCTGCGTCGCCCACGCCGTCGAGTCGGCCCGCACCGTGAGCACGCCGTCCTCGTAGTGCTCCGGCTGGACGTGCGCTGCCACCTCCGGCCCGACGACCTGGTCCCAGCGAGCCACCGCTCCGTGCACCGCGATGTCCTCGGCCCAGCCGTGCTCGCCGATCAGCCGGTCGACGGCCGAGCCCACCGCTTGCGGATCGCGGTCGTCGGAGCCCGGGCCACTCCAGCCGGCGCCGGGCGCCCGGCGCCGCCGCCAGGTCCCGCCACCGGTGCCGGTGCCGGTCCTGCGGTCCGGCGTGCGGCGGCCTTGCCGGCCGGCCGCCTTCGCCCGCGCGAGCAGCGCCTTCGCGAGGTCGTCGCCGTCGGGGTTCCACGTGAAACGGTCCGGGGGCCCGACGGGGTCCGTGGCGGGCGCGGGCAGGTCGACGTCCGGCGCCGGAACGGTGACATCGTCGCTGTCACTCATCGCGCACCTCCCGTCCTCAACCCGCCCGCCGGACCTCGCCGCCCAGCACGTCGACCCTGGCACCGCTCAGCCCTGGCGGGACGTCGGCCGGCACCGCGGCCGTGACCAGCACCTGCTCGGCGCCGGCCGTGAGCTCGGCCAGCCGGTCGCGCCGGCCGGAGTCGAGTTCGGCGAAGACGTCGTCGAGCACCAGTACAGGGTCACTGCCGGCCGAACGCAACAGTTCATACGAGGCGAGCCGCAGCGCGAGCGCGAACGACCACGACTCGCCGTGGCTCGCGTACCCCTTCGCCGGCATCGGTCCGAGCGACAGCACGAGGTCGTCACGATGCGGTCCGATCAGTGACACGCCGCGATCCAGTTCGTCGCGCCGCACCCCGGCCAGCGCCTCGAGCAGCGCCGCCGCCAGGGTGTCGCGCGACGGCACCAGCTCGGCGTCGGGGCCGAGCGAGCACTTGTACGTCAGCCGCGCCTCGCGGTCGCCCGAAGGGCCCGAGCCGCCGGCCACCGCGTCGTACGCCTTCGCGACCAGCGGCCGCAGCGCCTCGACGAGGTCGAGGCGGGCGGCCAGCAGTTCGGCGCCGGCCTGCGCCAGGTGGGTGTCCCAGACGTCCAGCGTGCTGAGATCGGGGCCGCGCGACGACCCGCCGCCGCGGCTGGCCCGCATGGCCGTGCCGGCGGACTTGAGCAGGGCGTTGCGCTGCTTCAGGACCCGTTCGTAGTCGGACCGGACGCCGGCGAACCGCGGCGCCCGCGCGACCAGCAGCTCGTCGAGGAACCGGCGCCGCTCGGACGGATCGCCCTTGACCAGCGCGAGGTCCTCGGGTGCGAACAGCACGGTGGTCAGCACGCCGAGCAGTTCGCGCGGCCGGGGGACCGGGGACCGGTTCAGCCGGGCGCGGTTGGCCTTGCCCGGCGTGATCTCGATCTCCAGCAGCGTGCTGCGCGGCTCGCCGCCCACGGTCTCGACGACGCTGCCGCGCACGACCGCCCGTTCGGCGCCGAGCCGCACCAGGGGAGCGTCCTGCGCCACCCGGTGGCTGCCCAGCGTGGCGAGGTAGTTCAGCGCCTCAACCAGGTTGGTCTTGCCCTGGCCGTTGGGCCCGACGAACGCCGTGACGCCCGGCTCGAGCGGCAGCTCGACCGCGGCGTAGGAGCGGAAGTCGGCCAGCGACAGATGGGCGACGTGCATGCGGGAGCCGTCAGGCCCGGGTGTCGCCGGCCCCGGAGGTCGGCCCGGCCTCGGCCGCCTTGACGGCGTGGCCGCCGAACTGGTTGCGCAGCGCGGCCACCGCCTTCATGGCGGGGGAGTCGTCCTGCCGGGACTCGAACCGGGCGAACAGTGCGGCGGTGATGACCGGCGCCGGCACGGAGTTGCGGATGGACTCCTCGACCGTCCAGCGGCCCTCGCCGGAGTCCTCGACGTAGCCCTCGATCTCGGCCAGCGCGGGATCCTGCTCGAGCGCCCGGACCAGCAGGTCGAGCAGCCAGGAGCGCACGACGGTGCCGCGGGACCACGCCTTGAGGGTGCCGTGGATGTCCTCGACGATGCCGGAGGCGGCGAGCAGCTCGTAGCCCTCGCCGTAGGCCTGCATGAGGCCGTACTCGATGCCGTTGTGGACCATCTTCGCGTAGTGGCCCGCGCCGACGCCACCGGCGTGCACGAAGCCCTCCTCGCGTGGGCCCTCGGGGCGCAGCGCGTCGAAGATCGGCATCAGCCGCTCGACGTGCTGCTTGTCGCCGCCGGCCATCAGCCCGTAGCCGACCTCGAGGCCCCAGATGCCGCCGGAGACGCCGCAGTCGACGTAGCCGACGCCGTGCTCGGCCAGGATGTCGGCGTGGACGCGGTCGTCGGTGAACTTGGAGTTGCCGCCGTCGATGACGATGTCGCCTTCGTCGAGCAGCTCGCCCAGCTCCTTGACGGTGGCCCGGGTGGGCTCGCCGGCCGGCACCATGACCCACACCGCCCGCGGCGCGGACAACCGCTCGACCAGCTCTTTCAGACTCCCGACGTCGCTGACCTCGGGGTTGCGGTCGTAGCCCACCACCGTGTGGCCGGCTCGCCGCAGCCGCTCGCGCATGTTGCCGCCCATGCGGCCGAGTCCGACCAGGCCCAGCTCCATGACGTTCCCTTCCGTGGCCACCAGTGTTCCTCCCCGTGATGCGCCGTGCGGCGGCGCGAGCCGATGTCACCATCCTCGCTCGCCGGGCGCGGCTCGTGCGACCGGGTCGCCGGCGAGGATCGTCAGCCGGAGAGGCGGATCGGCATCGCGAGGTACCGGTAGCTGCCGTCGGGCTCGGCCTCGGCGCTGCCGACGCCCTGGATGACCACCGGCTTCAGCGGGGTGTCGGTGAAGGACAGGTGGACGAACGGCGTGCCCAGCGCCTGCAGGCCGTCGAGCAGGTAGGTCGGGTTGAAGCCGGTGGCGATGGCCGGGCCCTGGACCTCGGCGGGCAGCGCCTCGGAGGCCTGCGCGTCCTCGCCACTGCCGGCCTCGAGCACGACCTGGCCCTCGTCGAAGGCCAGCCGGACCGGGGTGTTGCGCTCGGCCACCAGGGCGACACGCTTCACCGACTCGACCAGGGCGGAGATCTCGACCCGGGCGACGGTGGCGGTCTCGGCCGGGAACAGCCGCCGGTAGTTGGGCACCCACTCGCCGTCGATGAGCCGGCTGGTGGTGTGCCGCCCGCCGGCGGCCAGACCCAGCAGGCTGTCCTGCGTGCCGGTGCCCAGCGCCAGCGTGACCTCGCCGGCCGGGCCGAGCGTCTTGGCGGCGTCGACCAGCGTGCGGGCCGGCACCAGCGCGACCGCCGAGATGTCGGGCGTCCCGGGGTTCCAGGTGAACTCGCGGACGGCGAGGCGGTAGCGGTCGGTGGCACCCAGGGTGACGGTCTCGCCCTCGATCTCGATGCGGATGCCGGTGAGCGTGGGCAGCATGTCGTCGCGGCCGGCGGCGACCGCCACCTGGCTGACCGCCTCGGCGAGGACGGCGCCGTCGACGGTGCCGGAGGCCTCGGGCATGGACGGCAGGTCGGGGTACTCCTCGACCGGCAGCGTGAGCAGTGTGAACCGGGCGCTGCCGCAGGTGATGGTGACCTTGGAGCCGTCGGCGTTGAGGTCGACCGGCTTGTTGGGCAGCGACCGGGCGATGTCGGCCAGCAGCCGGCCGGAGACCAGAACGGTGCCACCGTCGGCCACGTCGGCGTCGACGGACACGCGGCCGGACACCTCGTAGTCGAACGACGAGAACGTCACTTGGGTGTCGGACGCGTCGATGCGCAGGCCGGCCAGTACCGGCACCGTCGGCCGGTTGGGCAGGGTGCGGGCCGTCCAGGCCACCGCCTCTGCCAGTACATCGCGATCGAGCCGGAACTTCACCGGTCCGTCCTCCCCTCGGGCAGCCGCCCGGGTCGTTGTGGTTCGACGTCATCCTTCCACGGGCCGCCGACAGTGGCGGCCAGAGGCGGCAATCGCCGGCCGTGAATCACACGATCCACAGGAACCGGCCCGCCAGGCTTGTGCGCTGCCCGTCGATCCATAGATGGTCTGGTCAGGTTCATAGCGTTGGTGGAAAGTGTGGAAAACCATGAACGTCGCAGGTGAGCGGCGCTAGCGTTGTCCACGGAGGCTGTGGGTACGAGCAGTGGGTGACGTGGACCGTCCGAGGTTGTCCACCGATGGGTGACACTTTCCCCGGACCGGTCCACGGCGATGGCACTCATGTCCACAAACTTGTCCACAGCCTGTGAGAAGTCGATCACTCCGCGTGCGTGTGCTTCTCCGGCCGTCGCGGCGCCGGCCACCGTCATGACTGCCGGGCCTGCTGCTTGATGCGGTTGGTCAGTTCGGTGACCTGATTGAAGACACTGCGCCGCTCGGCCATGAGCGTGCGGATCTTCCGCTCGGCGTGCATGACCGTCGTGTGGTCGCGGCCGCCGAAGTGCTGGCCGATCTTCGGCAGCGACAGCTCGGTCAGCTCGCGGCACAGGTACATGGCGATCTGGCGGGCGGTGACGAGCACCCGGCTGCGGCTGGTGCCCTGCAGGTCCTCGATGGTCAGGCCGAAGTAGGCCGACGTCTGCGCCATGATCGTCGCGGCGGTGATCTCCGGCCCGGACTCGGTCGGCACGAGGTCGCGCAGCACGATCTCGGCCAGCGAGAGGTCGACCGGCTGGCGGTTGAGGCTGGCGAACGCCGTGACCCTGATCAGCGCGCCCTCGAGCTCGCGGATGTTCGTGGCGATACGGCTGGCGATGTACTCCAGCACGTCGGGCGAGACGTTGAGGTGGTCCTGGGTGGCCTTCTTCGACAGGATCGCGATGCGGGTCTCGAGGTCGGGCGGCTGGACGTCGCAGGTCAGGCCCCACTCGAACCGGTTGCGCAGGCGGTCCTCCAGCGCGGAGAGCTGCTTCGGCGGCCGGTCGGAGGTGATGACGATCTGCTTGTTGGCGTTGTGCAGCGTGTTGAACGTGTGGAAGAACTCCTCCTGCGTCTGGATCTTGCCCTCGAGGAACTGGATGTCATCGATGAGCAGGACGTCGACGTCGCGGTAGCGGCGCTGGAACGCCGACGCCTTGTCGTCGCGGATGGAGTTGATGAAGTCGTTGGTGAACTCCTCGGAGCTCACGTAGCGCACCCGGGTGCCGGGGTACATCGTCCGCGTGTAGTGGCCGATGGCGTGCAGCAGGTGCGTCTTGCCCAGCCCGGACTCGCCGTAGACGTGCAGCGGGTTGTACGCCTTGCCGGGTGCCTCGGCGACGGCGACGGTGGCGGCGTGCGCGAACCGGTTGCTCGAGCCGATGACGAAGGTGTCGAACGTGTACCGCGGGTTGAGGTGCGGCTCGGCGTCGCCGCGCCGCGCCGGGCCGTCCGGCGCCGGCCGTGGCACGAATGCCGGCGCCTCGGCGGCGGCGCTGACCAGCGGGATCTCCTCGGTGTCGACCGACGACGATGACACCGGCTCGCGGAACCCGCCCAGCGGCGGCGGAGGGGGCACGGGGTCGACGGGGGCGCCTTCGGGCGGCGGCGCGACGCTGACGGCGAGGCCGACCGGCCGGCCGAGCACCTCGGACAGGGCGTCGACGATGTGCGAGCGCAGCCGCTGCTCGACCTGTGCCCGCGCGAAGTCGCTGGGGACGGAGATGACGGCGGTACCCTCGACGAGGGTGACGGGACGGGCCTGCGACAGGAACGCGCGCTGCTGCGGCCCGATCTCGATGGACTCCAGGTCGGTGAGAGCCTTGGCCCAAGCGGTCGCGAAGTCGATTCCGGCCTCGTCTGCCACAGTTCCCTCCAAGCTCGGCGATGGCCGCCGGCCGACGGCACATCAGAACATCAGTGGCGACTGGCTGGCCACCCCCGTCGTCGTTGTCCACACGGTCGTCCACAGGGTGTGGAGGGTGTCGACACGTGCGGTTTGTCTCCATCCGCTCCATTGTGACCTGCGCGAACGCGGTGCCGATACCGTGGTGCCGTACCGGGCTGACAGCGTGCTGGAGCACGTGACGCTAACAACATGTGGCCTGGGCTTCAACTGATGTCCACAGGTTGCCCCCAGGGCCCCGGCGTGTCGTTGCAGGCCGTACCCTGTCCCAGGGTGCCACGATGGGCGGTTGCGGCCGTCCGGCCCCTCCGACGGGGACGAGTTTGACCTGAGACGCGGCGACCGCGTACCGTAAATCGGTCCGACGAGGGCTCCTGTTGTCATGCCCGGGCTGCACATGCCCGGGGATGCGTGGGCCTCGCACGGCAACCCCGAAGCACGCACATCTCATCGATCGACACAGGAGCTCGGACGTGGTCAAGCGCACCTTCCAGCCGAACAACCGCCGTCGTGCGAAGACTCACGGCTTCCGGCTGCGCATGCGTACGCGCGCCGGCCGTGCCATCCTCGCCGCCCGCCGTAGCAAGGGCCGTGCCAAGCTGTCCGCCTGATCCGGCAGGCACGCTTGCGCTCGCTCGACGATCCGAGGTGCTGAAGGCCGAGCACCGGCTCCGGCGCTCGGCCGACTTCAGGGTGATCGTGCGCCGTGGCGTCCGCGTCGGGCGGCCGACCATGGTCGTGCACCTGCTGCCCGCCGGCGAGTCCGCCGACGCAGCCGATGCCGGCCCCGCGTCGGTGGGTCTGGTCGTCGGACGCACGGTTGGGGGTGCAGTGGTGCGCAACACCGTCCGCCGCCGGCTGCGTCATCTTCTCGCCGAGCGGGTCGACCGCCTCCCCGCCGGCTCCAAGCTCGTGGTCCGGGCTCTGCCCGGCATCGCGGGTGCTCCCAGCTCCGCCCTCGCGCGTGAGCTCGACGCGGCCATCGACCGCGCCGTGGCCCGAGCGGAGCACCGCCGATGAAGACTCTGCTGGTGGCCCTCCTCAAGGGCTATCGCCTCGTCATCAGCCCGCTGTACGGGCAGACCTGCCGCTACTACCCGACCTGCTCGGCGTACGCCTTGAGCGCGGTGGAGCGGCACGGTGCCCTGCGCGGAAGCTGGCTGGCCCTGCGTCGGCTCGGCCGATGCCACCCCTGGTGCGCCGGGGGCGTCGACCTCGTACCCACCCGCGAGCACTACCGCTGGTGGGGCCGGGCCGCCGGGACTGACGGCGACGACGAGCCGCTCGCGGCGCCGTCGCACCGAGCTTCCGCGCCGCGGGCGGACCTGCCGCCGGGCGCACCGACCTCTCTCCGAGGAGTCTGATACACCCGTGGATACCATCCTCGCGCCGTTGTACTACCTGGTCAGCTGGATCATGATCGGCTGGCACTGGCTCTTCTCAGAGCTCATCGGCATCGATCACGACGGCGTGAACTGGGCGTTGGCCATCATCGGGCTCGTCGTGGTCATCCGCATCCTGCTCATCCCGCTCTTCGTCCGGCAGATCAAGTCGCAGCGGAAGATGCAGATCCTCCAGCCCCAGTTGCGCGAGCTGCAGAAGAAGTACAAGGGCGACCGCGAGCGCCTGCAGCAAGAGATGATGAAGCTGTACAAGGACACGGGCACCAACCCGTTCGCGTCCTGCCTGCCCATCCTGCTCCAGGCCCCGTTCCTGTTCGCGCTGTTCCGGGTGCTCGACGGTGTCGCGAAGGGCCACGAGCGCGGCGCGTTCACCAGCCAGCCCGAGCTGTTCGAGTCGGCCGGGCAGGCCCAGATCTTCGGCGCCCGTCTGGCCGACACGTTCCTGAACGCCGAGAGCGTCAACACCCGCATCATCGCCGCGGTCATGGTCGTGCTGATGTGTGTCACGCAGTTCATCACCCAGCGCCAGATCATGCGCAAGAACATGCCGAAGGAGGCCCTGGAGGGCCCGTTCGCGCAGCAGCAGAAGATCCTGCTGTACGTGCTGCCGCTGGTGTTCGCGTTCTCCGGCGTCTACTTCCCGCTGGGCACGGTCCTCTACTGGCTCACCTCGAACTTCTGGACCATGGGTCAGCAGCTGTACGTCATCCGCCGGATGCCCGCGCCGGGCACGGAGGCCGAGAAGGCGCACCAGCGGCGCCTGGAGGAGAAGGCCCGCAAGAAGGGCATCGAGCTGCCGACGCCCGACGCCGGCCAGCCGGCGCAGCCGGAGCAGACCGAGGTCGTTCGGCGGCAGCCGAAGAAGACCACGCGCTCGCAGCGCAAGAAGAAGTAGCCGGCGGCGGCGACCGCACGGCACGGCAGGGCTCGGCGGGCAGCTGACCCGCCCCACAACGAACGTAGAAGGAGTCGACGGTGAGCGACGCTGGCACGGAACTCGATGCGGCGCAGGAACGAGTGGGCGACGCTGGCGAGAGCCTGACGAAGCGGCTCGAACGCGAGGGTGACATCGCGGCGGACTACCTGGAGGAACTGCTCGACATCGCCGACCTCGACGGCGACATCGACATGGACGTCGAGGGCGACCGCGCGGTCGTATCGATCATCGGCGACGGCCTCGACGCGCTGATCGGCGACAACGGCAAGGTGCTCGAGGCGCTGCAGGAGCTCACCAGGCTGGCCGTGGTCCGCGAGACCGGTGAGCGCAGCCGGCTGATGCTCGACATCGGCGGCTACCGGGCGAACCGGCGGGCCGAGGTGCTGGAGCTGGCGAAGCGGGTCATCGAGGCCGTGCGCACGTCCGGCGAGCCGGAGTCGCTGGGCGCCATGTCCCCGTTCGAGCGGAAGGTCGTCCACGACGCGGTCGCCGAGGCGGGCCTGCGCAGCGAGTCGGAGGGCGAGGAGCCCCGGCGCTACGTCGTGGTGATGCCTGCCTAGTGGTCCACGTTTCACGTGAAACCACACAGCTGACATTTTCAGGAGGCCGAGTCTTGGACGACGTTCTCGCCGTGCCGGACTCGGCCTCCGCCGTGTTCGGGGACCGGCTCGAGCTGGCCGTCGCCTACGCCGAGCGGCTCGCGGGCCCCGGCATCGAGCGCGGCCTGCTGGGACCACGTGAGGTCCCGCGGATCTGGGACCGGCACATCCTGAACTCGGCGGTCGTGGCCGAGCTGGTCGACGAGGGACGGATCGTCGCCGATGTGGGTTCCGGCGCGGGCCTGCCGGGTATACCCCTGGCGATCGCCCGGCCCGATCTCGAGGTCGTCCTGATCGAGCCGCTGCTCCGGCGCAGCGACTTCCTGACGGAGACGGTGGCGGCGCTCGGGCTCGAGGGCGTGCGCGTGCTGCGGTCGCGGGCCGAGGACGTCCGTCCACGGGCCGGGTTCGACGTGGTGACGGCCCGCGCGGTCGCGCCGATGGACCGGCTGGCGGGCTGGACGCTGCCCCTGCTGCGGCCCGGCGGAGTGCTGCTGGCGCTCAAGGGCCGGTCGGTTTCCGAAGAGTTGCGCGATTCCGCCGCGTCATTGGCGAGAATGGGCGCGGCGTCATGGAGAGTGGAGGAAGCCGGCGCAGGCGTGGTCGACCCGGTCGCGCGCATCGCCGTCGTGGTCGCCGGACGTAGGGGGACGGCGCCGAAGCAAGGTGCACGACAACGGAGGACGAACTGATGACCGATACCACCGTCGTGGCGGGCCTGGGGTGGCCCGCGGCCGGTGGGGTCGTCGCAATCGACAGCGCTACGGGGGAACGGCGGTCGCCCACGGGGTGGCCGCTCATCAGTGGGACCATTGATCCGACGGGCGGACCGTCGAACCTGGAGCGTGAGAATTCGGTGAATGCGGGCGACCGACCGGCCGAAGTGGCCGCGAGCACCCACGTACGTTCGACGGCCGATCTGGCGGGCTTCGCGATGTCCGGCTCGCTGGCCGACCTCGACACACCCATCGCTCGCGAGGCCGCGGTCGCGCTCATGGCGGTCGGCCGGCGGACGGCGCCGATGCCGAAGCCCGACCAGATCCGCATCATGGTCGTGGCCAACCAGAAGGGCGGCGTCGGCAAGACCACCACGACGGTGAACCTCGCGGCCGCGCTCGCCGTGAGCGGACTGCGTGTCCTGGTGATCGACCTCGACCCGCAGGGCAACGCGTCGACGGCGCTCGGCATCGACCACCACGCCGAGATTCCCAGCATCTACGACGTCATGGTCGAGGAGACACCCATCGGCGACGTCGTGCAGAAGGTCGAGGAGATCGACGGGCTGTGGTGCGTGCCCGCCACCATCGACCTCGCCGGCGCCGAGATCGAGCTGGTGTCGATGGTCGCGCGCGAGTCGCGCATGCGGAAGGCGCTCGAGCAGCACCTGCAGTCGCCCGGCGTCGAGTACGACTACGTGTTCATCGACTGCCCGCCGTCGCTGGGCCTGCTGACGGTCAACGCCCTGGTCGGCGGCGACGAGGTGCTCATTCCGATCCAGTGTGAGTACTACGCCCTCGAGGGTCTGAGCCAGCTGCTCAAGAACATCGACATGGTGCGTGCCCACCTCAACCGCGACCTCGCGGTCTCGACGATCCTCCTCACCATGTACGACGGCCGCACGCGTCTGGCCGCGCAGGTGGCGGAGGAGGTCCGGCAGCACTTCGGCGACACGGTCCTGAAGACGGCCATCCCGCGCTCGGTCCGCATCAGCGAGGCGCCGAGCTACGGGCAGACCGTGATGACATACGACGCCGCCTCCAGTGGCGCGCTGTCGTATCTGGAAGCCGCGCGCGAGATCGCGGAGCGGGGAGCATCGGGCAGCACACATGGGGAGACGACTGATGGCTGAGAAGAGGCGGGGGTTGGGGCGCGGTCTCGGAGCCCTGATTCCGACTGGGGAGCCGGCGAGCGGCGACGCGCTGCGCAAGTCTCCGGTCGACGTCTTCTTCCCAGGCAAGACCGAGGGCAGCAACGGCTCCGCGCCGCATGTTTCACGTGAAACGGCGGCGTCGGAGGCTGACGAGCTGCTGCCCGTCGACGGCGCGACGTTCGCGGAGATTCCGGTCGATGCGATCGTGCCGAACCTCCGCCAGCCGCGGCAGGTGTTCGACGAGGACGCGCTGGCCGAGCTGGTGGCGTCCATCCAGGAGGTCGGCCTGCTGCAGCCGATCGTCGTCCGCCAGCTGGAGTCCGGCCGCTACGAGCTGGTGATGGGTGAGCGGCGGTGGCGGGCGACGAAGGAGGCCGGCTTCCCGACCATCCCGGCGATCGTCCGCACCACCCGCGATGACGACATGCTGCGCGACGCGCTGCTGGAGAACCTGCACCGCAGCCAGCTGAACCCGCTGGAGGAGGCGGCCGCCTACCAGCAGCTGCTCGACGACTTCGGCTGCACGCACGACGAGCTCGCGGTGCGCATCAAGCGCAGCCGGCCGCAGATCTCGAACACGCTGCGGCTGCTGAAGCTGCCGCCGCTGGTGCAGCGGCGGGTCGCGGCGGGCATCCTCTCCGCCGGGCATGCGCGCGCGCTCCTCGGCCTCGGTGACGGCGCCGCTCAGGAGCGGCTGGCGCAGCGGATCGTCGCCGAGGGCCTCAGTGTCCGCTCCGTCGAGGAGATCGTGGCCCTCGACGACACCAACGACGCGCCGAAGACGCGCGCTCGCCGGGCCGCCCGCCCGGTGGCGCCGCGGCTCAACGACATCGCGGCCGCGCTGTCCGAGCGGCTCGACACCCGGGTGAAGGTCGACCTCGGCCGCAGCAAGGGCAAGGTCACCATCGAGTTCGCCAGCATCGACGACCTCGAGCGCATCGTCGGCACCATCGACCCCCGCATGGGGAAGGCCGTCCGCGACGCCGACGGCGGTACCGCGTCCGACTGACTCCACAGAGCGCAGCGGCGGACCGCAAGCCGGACGACCAGCCAGGTCTGTGGGCGGGAATGCCGTCAGGGGTAGGCTGCGGGCGTCCGAGCGAGGAACGAGCGAGGCGGGCGGAGACGGCATTCCCGCCCACAGACCGGACCCTAAGTGCGGCTGTGCCGGTCGACGGCTGCCGCTAGCAGCTCACGCGCCAGAACGCCGAGGTCCAGCCCTGCCGCCTGCACGGCCTGGGGCAGCAGCGAGGTCTCCGTCATGCCCGGAGCGACGTTGACGTCCAGCAACCACGGCACGCCGTCGCGGTCGACGATGAGGTCGGTGCGCGACAGGTCGCTGAGCCCGAGCGTCTGGTGCGCCGCCACCGCCACCTGGGCGACGGCGCCGGCCGCCTCGGCGTCGAGCCGGGCCGGCACGAAGAACTCCGTGGCGCCGGCCGTGTATCGGGCGTGGTAGTCGTACGTGCCCGACTCGGGCACGATCTCGACCGCGGGCAGCGCGCGTGGGCCGTCGCCGGTGTCGAGCACGGCCACCGCGACCTCGGTGCCGTCGATCCACTGCTCGATCAGCGCCGGCTCGCCGTACGCGAAGCACTCCACCATGGCGGCGGGCAGCTCGTCGGCCGAGCGCACGACCGTCGTGCCGAGCGCGGAGCCGCCGCGCGACGGCTTCACGACCAGCGGCAGCCCGAGCCGGGCGACCAGCGCGTCGAGGAGCACGCCGGCGCCCAGCTCGCGGAAGGTCGACTGCGACAGCACGGCCGACGGCGGCGTGGCGATGCCGGCGCGCCGCACGATGGCCTTGGCGACCGGCTTGTCGAAGGCCAGCCGGCACGCGGCCGGCGCGGAGCCGACGTAGGGCAGGCCGGCCAGCGAGAGGACCTCCTGGATGGCGCCGTCCTCGCCCGACACGCCGTGCAGCAGCGGGAAGACGACGTCGGGAGCGTCCTGGCGCAGCGAGGTGAGGAGGTCGGCGTCGGCGTCGCGCTGTTCGACGTCGAGGCCCACCTCACGTAGCGCCTCGGCCACCCGGCGACCCGAGCGCAGCGAGACGTCGCGCTCGTGCGACAGGCCGCCGGCGAGGACGAGAACGCGGCCGAGATCAGTCATGCTGGAACGAACCCCTCAACTCTGGTCCGGCGCCGGTGCGTCGAGACCGGGCCGCTGTGCGGCACCCCAGGCCCCGAACGTGGCGCGCAGCTCCATCTCCTGCTCGATGACCTGGGCCAACCGGCGCACGCCCTCGCGGATGCGCTCGGGCGTCGGGTAACAGTACGACAGCCGCATGGAGCGCGAGCCGAAACCGTCGGCGAAGAATGCCGTTCCCGGCACGTACGCCACTCGGCTGGTGACCGCGCGCGGCAGCATCGCCTTGGCGTCGATGCCCTCGGGCAGCGTCAGCCACACGTAGAACCCGCCGGTGGGACGGGTCCAGTGCGCGCCGGCCGGCATGAGGTCGTCCAGCGCCTCGAGCATGGCGTCGCGCCGCTCGCGATAGGTCTCGCGGAAGTCTTTGACCTGCGCCATCCAGTCGTGGTTCGCGAGGTACTCCGAGACCGTGAGCTGGCTGAACGCCGGCGGGCACAGCACGCTGTTCTCGGCGGCCAGCACCAGCTTCTCGCGCACGGCGTGCGGCGCGAGGGCCCAGCCGACGCGCAGGCCCGGCGCGAACGTCTTCGAGAAAGAGCCCAGGTAGATGACCTGTTCGGCGTCGTCGGCCCGGATGGCGCGGGGCACCTCGCCGTCGAAGCCCAGCAGGCCGTAGGGGTCGTCCTCGATGATGAGCACGTCGGCCCGCCGGCAGATCTCGAGCACCTCGGCCCGGCGCGCCGCGGTCATGCTCACGCCGGCCGGATTGTGGTAGCTCGGGATGGTGTAGAGGAACTTGATCGGCTTGCCCGCGGCGCGCACGGCCTCGATGGCGGCGCTCAGGCGCTCGGGCACCAGCCCGTGGTCGTCCATCTCGACGTGCACCACGGACGCCTGGTACGACCGGAACGTCCCGAGTGCCCCGACATAGGACGGCGCCTCGGCCAGGATGACGTCGCCCGGGTCGATGAAGATGCGGGTGACGAGGTCGAGGGCCTGCTGCGAGCCGACCGTGACGGTGACGTCGTCAGGGTGCGCCACGATGCCGACCGGCCGCATGACGTCGCAGATGTGCTCGCGCAACGTGGGATCGCCCTGGCCGGAGCCGTACTGCAGCGCCGTCATGCCGCGCTTCGCCACGAGGTCGTTGACCAGGGAGCCGACGACGTCGAGCGGCAGCCCGGAGATGTTCGGCATGCCTCCGGCCAGCGACACGACCTCGGGCCGGGACGCGACCGCGAACAGCGAGCGCACCTCCGAGGCCGTCATGCCGTGGGTGCGGGTGGCGTAGCGGTCGACGTATGAGTCCAGGCGTGAGCCGGTGGCGGCTGCTGCGTCGGTCGTCTTCCGGTTCGGGCTGGGCTGCGGGCTCACGTACACACCTCCCGGGAAAGGACCGACACAGACGACGGGGCCGGAAACTCCGGTACCCCAGGGTCAACTGTGCCTCATCGGGGCAGGTGGTGGCGAATTGGTATCCGCTCTGCGGTCGGCCGTGTCGGCATTGCGGTTCCGGCTGAGGTTCCGGCCGGGAGTCCGGCCGGGGTCGGGGATGCCGTCTCCGCCCGCCTCGCTCGTTCCTCGCTCGGACGCCCGAGCCTACCCCGACGGCATCCCCGACCCCGGCCTGGCTGGTCTGCCGGTCGGGCGGTCGCGGAGCGGATGGGTGTGAGTGGTGTCAGCCGGTGGCCAGATCGTGGAAGCGCAGCGCGCCCGTGGCGGCGTCCTCGCCCGACGGCAGGTAGACCCGCTGGATGGCGACGACGATGGCCTCGGCCACGACGTCGCGGAAGTCGGGGTCGGCCAGCCGTGCGGCGTCGCCGTCGTTGGTGATGTAGCCCAGCTCGACCCGGGCCGCGGCCATCCGGGTGTGGCGCAGCAGGTCCCACGTCTTCGGATGCGCCCGGCAGTCGACGAGGTCGGTGCGGGCGACGATTTCGCGCTGCACCAGGCCGGCGAACTGCTCGCCGATGGCGCTGGCCGTGCCCGGCTCGTGGCTGCCGTAGTAGTAGGTGGCCACGCCGGAGGCCTCGGGGTTCGGGTGGGCGTCGACGTGCAGCGAGACCAGCAGGTTGGCACCGGAGTCGTTGGCGAACGCGGCCCGCTCGGCCTCAGTGGGCGACCCGTCGGCGCCCGGGCCGCGGGTCAGGTAGGTCTGCACGCCGGTGGCGGTCAGGCGGCCCTCGATGCGGGCGGCGAGGTCCTCGACGACGGCCGCCTCGTCGAGTCCGTTGGCCCGGTGGCCGCGATCGGGGCCACCGTGGCCGGGGTCGATGACGACGACCTTGCCCGGCAGGCGCTTCCCGGCCTGCCGAAGCGCCTCGACCGCGCGCAGGCTCTCGGGCC
Source organism: Jiangella rhizosphaerae (assembly GCF_003579925.1). Classification (GTDB taxonomy): domain Bacteria; phylum Actinomycetota; class Actinomycetes; order Jiangellales; family Jiangellaceae; genus Jiangella; species Jiangella rhizosphaerae. The sequence continues at coordinate 20,528 of NZ_QUAL01000144.1, forward strand.
GGCCGCCGGTGACGATGGGCGCCAGCCGGCCGAGCGCCTTGAACGTGCTGGGACCGCAGGTGCCGTCGGCGGGCAGGCCGATGTTGCGCTGGAACTCCCGCAGGGCGTCGCCGGTGCGCGCGCCGAACACGCCGTCGACCCGTCCGACGTCGAAGCCCAGCTCTGACAGCCGCCGCTGCAGCGCGATGACGTCGTCGCCGGCCTGCGGGTTCCCCACGACGTACGACAGCAGCCGGTCGCCCAGCCGCCAGCGCGCCTCGTCGAGCACCCGGTAGGTCGTGGCGTCGACGACACCGGTCGCGGTGAGCCCGCGCTCCTGCTGGAACTGCCGCACCGCCTGGGCGACGTCCTCGTCGAACGTGCTGGGGCCGGGCGCGGTGTCGTCGAGGAGTCCGAGCTGCGTGAGCTTGGAACGGATCTCCGCGATCGCTGGTCCGGTGTCGCCCAACTGGTAGCGAAGCGAGGTCATCCGGAGGTGATCCTTCCCTGGGCCGTGTTCCTGACATCGGGCTGTACGACGTACCAGCTCGGTCGGTTCCCGTTTCACGTGGAACCTGCACAACCCTCCGCCACAGCTCGCGCCGATTCTACCCACAGCGGGCCGCCGCAACCGCCTCGTGGTCAGCCCTGCTTCGCCGCCTCGGCCAGCGGAAACGACACCCTGTCGTTCACGACGTTCGTGTTGCCCGTGTCATGGCTTGATCGCTATTGTCCCTGCATGAGCGGCTCGTTTCCCCGGGCGGGCCGGCGCTTCACGGTCGGCTTGGTGTGCCTCGCAGTCGTGGCCGCATGCAGCGGCGACGACGACTCCGGCGATCCCGCGTCCCCGGAGCCCAGGGCCACCGTGACCGAGGACGTCGCCACGCAGGCCGAGGCCGAGATCCAGGCGGTGTTCGAGCAGTTCATCGCCGCCGTGGTCGAGGCGCAGAGCGGCGCGGCCGACGATCCCGCCGCGCTCTTCGAGGGACTGGCCACCGACGAGACCATCGAGTTCAACGCCGGCATTGCGTCGCGCTATGCCGACCAGGGCATCGTGCGAGTCGGCGAACCAGTCATCAGCGATGTCACCGTGCAGGTCGTCGACCAGTCCGGGGTGGTGAGCGCCTGCATGGACGAATCGGGCTGGACTCCGCAACTCACTTCGGGTCAGACCATTCCGCCTGCCGAGGAGCAGCTGACGCCGCATCCCGTGGTGTACGAAGTCGTCGAGTCCGAGGGTTCGTGGCTCATCGGCAACCCGATCGAACCTGGAGGGACCATCACATGCTGACCCCCCGACGCGTGTCCCAGGTCCTGATGGCGACCGCCGTCCTGCTGATCGGCCTGCTCGGCGGAATCGCGCCCGGCCAGGCTGCGACGCTGCGTCCAGCGGCGGTCGAACCGGCCACCGACCCCTGCTACGTCCTGATCGAGGTCCGCCCCGGCGTCTTCGAGTACGTCAACATCTGTCCCGATCCCGACGAGGAGGACAGTGGCGAGGACGGCGGCTCGGGCGGCGGCGGACCGCGGTGCGACCTCACCGAGGAGCCGTACGACGAGTTCTGCCTCGGCACGAAGGCCTGCCGAGCCGACATCCCGTCGCCGCTCTCGGAGGAGAAGTGGCCCGAGCACACCCGGCCGGGCCCCGACCACATCTTCACGTTCGTCCAGTGCCGAGTGCCCGGGCAGGAGGAGCTGTACGAGCGGTGGCGGTGGATCGAGCCGTACGAAGACGCCCTCCCCGGCCTCGGCTGGCAGGCCCTGGGCCGGCTGCAGACGCCGGCGTTCACCATGCGCTTCGAACCGGCCGGCATGACGTACGTCGGCGCCGACACGCGGTTCCTGCTCGACGGCCTCGGCGACGGCGAGATCATCGGCAGCGTGGCCGGTCCGCTGCAGGCCACCGGCATGCTCAGCCACGTCGAGATCGACCCGGGCGACGGGTCCGCCACGATCGAGTGCGACCCCGACCTGCGCTCGCGCGCCTGCGAGCACGTCTACCTCGAGATGTCGTACGACCAGACGGCCGAGGACTTCGACGGGAATCCGGGCTTCGCGGCCCAGGCCCGGCTGGTCTACGACATCACGTTCACCATGGGCGGCGTCGAGGTGAACCTGCCGGGCGTGCCCGACACGCTGGAGAGCCCGTGGAACGGGACCGTCGTCCCGGTCGGCGAGATCCAGGCGCTGGTCCGCACCCGCTGAACACGGCCGTCCGGACGAGGCGTGAGCTGAGATTCTTCAGCGCGTTCGCGGCGGCCGGCCGCCTTGGCAAGCCCCACCGTCGCGCAGCATCGGACATATCGGACACGTTGGCGACGACCAGCATTGCCAAGGGCGCGCGGGCCAGGTGACGGTCCGCGACGCCGGCTAGAGGCGTTCCGGCACGCCGGAGCGCTCCGGGGCCGGGCTGGTGAGCTCGGCGATCAGCTGGACCGTGGCGTCCTCAAGGTCGTCACCGAGGTCGGCGCTGATGGCCGTCATGCGGGCGATGGCGTCGTCGATGCCGGCGCGGTTGCCGGCGAGGTGCTCGGCCTTGATGCGGTCGCGCCACAGCAGCTCCATGCCCGGCTCGACCTGCAGGCCGATGGTCGACGCCTTGCGGGCGAGGTGGGCGTCGCCGCCGCGGAGGGCCCGCTGGGCGAGCTCGTGCGCCGCGTCGACGATGGCCGAGATCATCTCCTGCTTGAGGTGCTCCGCCCAGCCGTAGCGCCGCGGGTTGACACCGGTGAAGGGCTGGCCGCGGACCAGCTCCAGCGCCGCGACCAGCTGCTGGGTGCCGGCCAGGGTGGGGTCGTCGCCGACCAGCGACCGCCACTGGTCCCAGTCGGTGGTGACGCCCGGGTGGAACCGGTAGCCGGAGTCGACCCGCGGCAGGTAGTCGTCGCCGTTCGCGTCGCGGCCGAACCAGCGGCGCAACTTGGAGATCGCGGTGTTGCGGGTGTTCTGGGTGACCCTGCTGCCCGGCCACATGGCGTCATCGAGGGCCGCGTGCCCGAGGCCCGGGTGCAGCGCGATGAACGCCGCGATCTCGGTGAGCTGCCGGTACTTGGACTGCTCGACGGGTCCCTCGGCGTCCTCGACCTCGACCGGTCCGAGCAGCAGGACGGTGGGGCCGTCGCCCGGGACCGGGGCGGACGACGGCGCAGCGCTCGGGAGCTGCGCGGCCGGCGCCACCGGGTCGGCGGCCGCGACCACGTCGTCCGTGGGCTCGTCGGGCGACGGCTCTGCCGCCGGTAGGTCGAAGTCGGCCTCGAGGCTCTCCAGCAGGCCGGGGCCGACGTCGCCGGGCTCGGGCTCGTCGGCCGGCCGGCCGCCGGAGTCGACCCACGGCCGTGCCGGCTGCGTCGTGACGCCCAGCAGCTCCAGGATCTGGTGGTACTGGTGCTGGTCGAGCCGCTGCGGCTGGACGTCGACGCCCACCGGCTGCAGGACCGCGGCGTCGGGATCGCCGGCGGACAGCTCCAGCGACCACTGACCCACCGCGCCGTTCCCACTGGTCACCGCGGCGACCGCCACGCGGGGCAGCGACTGCACCAGCTCGGCCAGCTGCGTGTCCTGCTCGGGACCCAGCGGCTCGCCGAGCAGCACGATCTCGGGCGTCCACGCGGCGACGGCGACCCCGCGGGCGCGGGCGTCGTCGAGGGAGTACGCGCCGGACTCGGCCATGGCCGCGCGGTCGTGCCGGGCTCGTGTGCTCAGCTCGGTGAGCAGGCTGCCGACCGTCGGCAGGTAGCGGATGCGGCCGGTGTCGAGCCCGCTCGCCAGCTCGGGGCAGGTGCCGACCAGCGTGACCTGGAGGTCGTCGGCCCACGGGCTGGTCGCCAGCTCGACGGCGAGGGCGGCCATGACCTCGCGGGAGGGCTCGCGGTCGCCGACGACGGCGAGCGTGCCGAGCCGCTCGAGGTCGAGCAGCAGGTGGCCGTCCTCGGGACCGTGGCCGACGGTGACGAGGCTGGGGTACGGCGCCGGCACGTCGCGCAGCTCGTCGGCGTCGAACGCGCGACCGGCGGCCGCGGGAAGCAGCCACACGTGGCCCTGATCGGTCGCCACGAACGGCGCCGGCAGCTCCGCGGCGTCGGCGAGGTACAGCTCGAACTGCTCGGACGTGAGCCGGCCGATGCGCAGCGGCGGCAACGAGACCCCGCGCCGGGCGCAGTCGGCGGCCAGTCCGCGCAGCGCGACGTCGACCAGCTCCACGCTCATCGGGTCGGCGACGCCGCGCAGCTCACGCTCGGTGTCGGCCAGCGCGCCGGCCGGCATGGCGATGCGCTCGCCGGGCTCCCGCCGTCGCTGCTGGGTGCGCCGGCGGGCGGCCAGGAACGCGAGCACGCCCGCCGCCAGCAGCGCTCCCACGCCGGCGGTGGTGCGGACCGGCACCTGGACGTCGTCGCCGACGGCCTGCGTGGCGGCGTCGCCCGGCTGCTCGGCGACCGGCGGCTGCAGCGGCTCGTCGGCCGGCGGCTGCTCCTCGGCCGGTGCCTCGCCGGCCGGAGCCTCCGCGGGCGGCTGCACGTCCTCCTCGACGGGCGGAGCGGGCTGCTCGGCCGGCGGCGGCACGGGTTCGCGAGCCACCGGGTCGCCGACCACCGGTGGCGTCCCCGCGGTCCCCGGGATGGTGATGGTCCAGCCGGGACGGATGAGGTCGGGATCGGTGAGCCGCGCTCCGTCGGGCTGGACGGTGTCGCGCGAGGCCTCGACCAGCTCGGGATACCTGGCGCCGTCGCCCAGCCGCTGCTCCGCGATGCCCCACAAGGTGTCGCCCTCGGCCACGACGTGGGTGGTGGCTCCGGTGTCGGCGACCGGGACGGCCGGCGGCGCGGGCTCCGGCGGCAGCAGCAGCTGCCACCCGGGGTCGATCCAGTGCGTGTTGTCGAGGGCGCGGCCGCCGGGCTGGGGGAGGCCGTAGTTGAGCTCGGCGATCTCGGGCCAGCGCATGCCGTCGCCCAGCTCCTGCTCGGCGATGCGCCACAGCGACTCACCGCGCTGGACGGTGTGCGTGCGCTGTACGGTGGCCGGCTGCGCCGCCGTCTCGGGAGCGGTGGGCGCCGTCTCGGCCGTCGTCACCGCGGGCGCGGCCGGAGCCTCGGCCGTCGTGACCGGAGCGGGTTGCGGCGCCGGCGGCTGGACCGGCTCGGCGGCCGTGGCGACGCCGACCGGGCCGACGACGAACGC
>NZ_QUAL01000154.1 GCF_003579925.1 Jiangella rhizosphaerae
CGTCCGCGCCCGTGGCTCCGGCCCGGCCGGCGCCGCAGCCCGAACCGCAACCTGCTCCGCCCGTCGGCGACCCGAGCGGCCCGGGCGACCCCGGCCCTGACGCACCGTCGTCCGGCCGGGCCGCCGCGGCGAAGCAGGCCGCCCGTGCGGTCAAGGAGCAGAGCGGCGCCGCGGCCGCCGGAGCCACGGCAGCCACCGGGGCCGGTGTCGCACCAGCGCATCGGGCCACCGACGACGACGCCGACCCCGACGACGACGCCGATCTGGCCGACGACGGTGTGTCCGAGCGCGAGCTGCTCGAGCGGACTCTCGGCGCCACCGTCATCGCGGAGATCGAGCACGAGTGATCACGTCGTCAACGACCTGGTCAGATCGGGCCGGGTGGGTGACGTAGGCTCGCTGTGACCATGTGCCGTGACAAGACCCCGCGTGGGTGAGGAGGCAGCCGTGTTTCCGCCTGGTTCCGAAGGCTTCGACATGAGCCAGCTGCTGCAACAGGCCCAGCGCATGCAGGAGCAGCTCCTCTCCGCCCAGCAGGACCTCACCGAGGCCGAGGCCACCGGCAGCGCAGGCGGCGGGCTGGTCCGGGCCACCGTCACGGGCGCCGGCGAGCTCACCGACCTGCAGCTCGACCCGTCCGTCGTCGACCCCGATGACGTCGAGACGCTGGCCGATCTCATCATCGCCGCGGTCCGCGACGCGCATGCCGAGATCCAGCGCCGCGCCAACGAACAGCTGGGCGCCATCAACGCCGACGTCGCCGGCCTCCTCGGCGGCCAGGGCGGCGGCGCGGCTGCTGGCGCGCCGGGCGGCCAGGACACCATCCGGGGCGAGATCGAGGGCGACGACAGCGGCGACGACCGCCCGTCCGGCCAGCGCGGCTGAGCCGAGGCGAGCACCATGTACGAAGGCGTCGTCCAGGACCTGATCGACGAGCTGGGGCGGTTACCCGGCGTCGGGCCCAAGAGCGCCCAGCGCATCGCCTTCCACCTGCTCGCCGCCGACGCCGACGACGTCCGCCGGCTGGTCGCCGCGCTCACCGAGGTCAAGGAGAAGGTCCGGTTCTGCACGGTGTGCGGCAACGTCGCGCAGCAGGAGCAGTGCCGCATCTGCCTCGACCCGCGCCGCGACCCGTCCGTGCTCTGCGTCGTCGAGGAGCCGAAGGACGTCGTCGCCATCGAGCGCACCCGTGAGTTCCGCGGCCGCTACCACGTGCTCGGCGGCGCCATCAGCCCCATCGAGGGCGTGGGTCCCGACGATCTGCGGGTACGAGAGCTGATGACCAGACTGGCCGACGACACCGTGCAAGAGATCATCCTGGCCACCGACCCGAACCTCGAGGGCGAGGCGACGGCGACGTACTTGGCCCGGATGATCAAGCCGATGGGGTTGCGCGTCACGCGGCTGGCCAGTGGACTGCCAGTGGGCGGTGATCTCGAGTACGCCGACGAGGTCACACTGGGCCGAGCATTCGAGGGACGGAGACTGCTGGATGTCTAGCGCTGTTGCACGACCCGCCGACGACCCTGCCGTCGAGTACGGCGACTTCGCCGCGGAGATCGCCGACCAGATCGAGAGCTTCCTGCTGGCCGTCCGCGAGATCGCTCGCGGCGCCGACCCCGGCAGCACGCTGTCGCTGCTGCTCCTCGAGGTCAGCCAGCTGTGCCTGGCCGGCGGCCGCCTCGGCGCCATCAGCGACGTCGTGCCCGACGAGCGGTTCGAGCCCGATGCCGGCCCCGACGCCGACGTCGACGAGCTCCGGCTGCGCATCGCCGCCCTGCTCGAGCCGGTCGACGGCTACGTCGAGGTCGTCGACCCCGTCGACCCCGAGCGCGGCGCCACCGGGTTCCGGCTCTCCGACGACCTCGCCAGCATCGCCCAGGACCTCCTGCACGGCCTGTCGCACTACAAGGACGGCCGGGTCATCGAGGCGCTGTGGTGGTGGCAGTTCTCCTACCTGTCCTCCTGGGGCTCGACGGCGGGCGCCGCGCTGCGTGCGCTGCACTCGCTGATCGCCCACACCCGCCTCGACCACCATGACGAGCAGATCGAGGTCGCCCAGGAGGCGCTGCTCCCTGTGGAGGCCGAACTCTGAGCAACCCGTCCCGCGATCCGGACGTCTCGGGGCACAGCCAGCAGGTCGCCTAGACTGCCAGAGGCACTGATGGCTGTGGGAGGAGTGTGCCGTGGGGCTGGTTGTGCAGAAGTACGGGGGTTCCTCCGTCGCTGACGCCGCCGCCATCAAGCGGGTGGCGCAGCGCATCGTCGCCACCAAGAAGGAGGGCCACGAGGTCGTCGTGGTCGTCTCCGCCATGGGCGACACCACCGACGAACTGCTCGATCTGGCCCAGCAGGTCTCGCCGCTGCCGCCGGCCCGAGAGCTCGACATGCTGCTCACGTCCGGCGAGCGCATGTCCATGGCGCTGCTGGCCATGGCCATCGGCGACCTCGGTCACGAGGCCCGGTCGTTCACCGGTAGCCAGGCCGGCGTCATCACCGACTCCGCGCACGGCCGCGCCCGCATCATCGACGTCACGCCGGGCCGCATCCGCCAGGCGCTCGACGGCGGCGCCATCGCCATCGTGGCCGGCTTCCAGGGCGTCAGCCAGGACAGCAAGGACATCACGACGCTCGGCCGGGGCGGCTCCGACACCACGGCCGTCGCGCTGGCCGCGGCGCTGGACGCCGACGTGTGCGAGATCTACACCGACGTCGACGGGGTCTTCACCGCCGACCCGCGCATCGTGCCGGCGGCGCGGCGCATCCCGAACATCTCCTATGAGGAGATGCTCGAGTTGGCCGCGTGCGGGACGAAGATCCTGCACCTGCGCTGCGTCGAGTACGCGCGCCGCTACGGCATCCCGATTCACGTGCGATCCAGTTTCTCGACGCTCACCGGCACGTGGGTGTCCGATTCCGAGGGAAGTGAGCAGGCCGACATGGAGCAGCCGATCATCTCCGGCGTCGCGCACGACAGCAGCGAGGCGAAGATCACCGTCGTGGGCGTTCCCGACAAGGTCGGCGAGGCGGCCACGATCTTCAGCTCGGTCGCCGCGGCCGACGTCAACATCGACATGATCGTGCAGAACGTCTCGGCCGTCGACACCAACCGCACGGATATCTCGTTCACGCTGCCGGCCAGCGACGGGCGCAAGGGCGTCGAGGCCCTGACGGCCATCCAGGCCACCGTCGGCTTCGAGTCGCTGCGCTACGACGACGGCATCGGCAAGGTGTCGCTCATCGGCGCCGGCATGCGCAGCCACCCGGGCGTGAGCGCGAAGTTCTTCAGCGCGCTCGCCGACGCCGGGGTGAACATCGAGATGATCTCGACCTCCGAGATCCGCATCTCGGTCGTGGTCCGCGCCGACGACATCGACACCGCGGTCACCGCCATCCACCGGGCCTTCGACCTCGACGCCGACCAGGTCGAGGCGGTCGTGTACGGGGGGACCGGGCGATGAGCGACAACCGTCCCACCCTCGCCGTCGTCGGGGCCACCGGCGCCGTCGGCACCGTCATGCGCGACATCCTGTCGACCCGCCAGAACGTCTGGGGCGAGATCCGGCTCATCGCGTCGGCCCGCTCGGCCGGCCGCCGCCTCACCGTCCGGGGCGAGGAGGTCGAGGTCCAGGCCCTGACCGCCGACGTCTTCGACGGCGTTGACGTCGCGATGTTCGACGTGCCCGACGAGGTGTCCGCCGAGTGGGCGCCGGTCGCGGCCGAGCGCGGCGCCGTCGTGGTCGACAACTCCGGCTCGTTCCGCATGGACCCCGACGTCCCGCTGGTGGTGCCCGAGGTCAACGCGCGCATGACCCGCAACCGGCCGCGCGGCATCATCGCGAACCCCAACTGCACGACCCTGTCGATGATCGTCGTGCTCGGCGCGCTCCACGCGGAACTGGGGCTGACCGCGTTGAACGCGTCGTCGTACCAGGCCGCCTCCGGCGCCGGCCAGGCCGGCATCGACACCCTGCACGACCAGCTCAACAAGGTCGCCGGCAACCGCGAGCTGGGCACGCACCCCGGCGACGTCCGCCGGGTGGTCGGCTCCGACCTCGGCCCGTTCCCCGCGCCGCTCGCGCTGAACGTCGTCCCGTGGGCCGGCTCGCTGAAGAACGACGGCTGGAGCTCCGAGGAGCTGAAGATCCGCAACGAGTCGCGGAAGATCCTCGACCTCCCCGACCTCAAGGTGTCCGCCACCTGCGTCCGCGTGCCGGTCGTGACCACCCACTCGGTGGCCATGCACGCCACGTTCGAGAACGAGGTCACCACCGAGCGTGCCTGGGAGATCCTGCGCGACGCGCCCGGCGTGGTCCTGTACGACGACCCCGCGCGCGGCGAGTTCCCGACCCCGGCCGACGTCGTGGGCACCGACCCGACGTGGGTCGGCCGCATCCGTCGCTCGCTCGACGACCCGTACTCGCTGGACCTGTTCGTCTGCGGCGACAACCTCCGCAAGGGTGCGGCGCTCAACACCGCGCAGATCGCCGAGCTGCTGGCCGCCGAGCTGACCACCGCCTGACGACGGAGCGCGGCCGGCGCGGTCAGGGTGCCGGCCGCACCGCCGCGAGCGTGGCCGGCCCGCCCGTCCCCCACCTGCCGGTCAGGACGTGGGCGTCCGCCGGCTGCCCGGTGCCCAGGACACGGAGGACGATCACCTCGAGGCCGCCCGCCCGCACGACCGTCGTCGGGCCGTCGTCCAGCGGGGTCAGCGGTGTGTCCTCGGGCAGCGCGGGGTCGGCCTCGCTGCCGCTGCCCGTCACGCGGGCCGTCGGCTCGCGGGGCACGAGCTCGCCGTCGACGTCGACCAGCTCCTCGGCCTGCGGGGCTCCGGCGAGGACCGCGCGGGCCAGCGCCGCGACCCAGACCGGGTCGGCGCAGCCGTCGTAGACCCAGCGGGCGCCGAGGACGGAGTGCTCGGTGGTGCCGACGAGCGCGTGCTCGGCGCCGGCCAGGGGGGCGCCGCGGTAGGTCAGCGGTACGTGCAGCACCGTGCCGTCGTCGGCCTGCAGGATGTGCGCCTCGAGGCCGACCTCGCCCGCGGGATCGTCGAACCGGTAGGCGCCGGCCTGCTGGAGCGCACCGGCGCCCGCGGCCCACGGCCGGCCGGGCAGCCAGGCCGTCAGGAGCTCGAGCTTGGTCGGGCTCAGCGTCGCGCGGTGGATGAGCGCCATCAGGCGAGCTTCGCCTTGACGGCGGCGGCGACCTTGCTGCCCTCGACCCGGCCGAGGACCTGCGGCTGCACGAGCTTCATGACCTTGCCCATGTCGCGCGGCGACTCGGCCCCTGCCTCGGCGATGGCGGCCGTGATGATGACGTCGAGCTCGTCGTCGCTGAGCGGCTGCGGCAGGTACTCGGCGATGACGGCGGCCTCGGCCTCCTCGTTCTCGGCGCTGTCTTCGCGGCCGCCCGTCCGGAACGCCTCGGCGGCCTCGCGGCGGCGCTTCACCTCACGGGTGAGCACGGTGGTGACCTCGTCGTCGGTGAGCTCGCGCGCGGAGGCGCCGGCGACCTCTTCGGTGCCGATGGCGGCGAGGACCATGCGCAGCGTCGCCTTGCGTACGTCGTCCCTGGCGCGGATGGCGGAGGTCAGGTCGGCTCGGAGTCGGTCCTTCAGGGCTGCCATGGGTCTTAGTCTGCCCTAGCGTCCGTGCGACGGCGGCAGGCCCGGCGCGGAGCACGGCGCCGGGGTCGACGCGGACTGCTCCGCTCCCGCGGGGACGGTGACGGCTTCGGCTTCCGCCGGTTCCGTCAGCGCCCTCGGGCGCAGCGACATCGCGGCGACGGCGCCGACTGCCAGCAGCGCGGCGCACACGCCCATGGCGATCCGGTAGGCGTCGGTGAGCAGGTCGGGGTCGGCGTAGGCCTCGCCCGACAACCCGGCGACGGCGGGCAGTGCCGCGACCGCCAGCAGCCCGGCCGCGCGGGCGACACCGTTGTTGACGCCGCTGGCCACGCCGGCCAGGTGCTGCGGCGCCGATGCCATGACCGTCGCCGTCAGCGTCGGGACCAGCGTGGTGAGCCCGATGCCGAGCAACGTCACGCCCGGCAGGACACCCAGCAGGTAGCTGTCGCCGTCGTCGACCATGATCAGGAGCGCGACTCCGGCCGCGCCGCACACCGAGCCCGTGACCAGCGGCGGCCGGACCCCGAACCGCTTGGCGAGGTCGGCCGAGCGGCCCGAGAAGAACAGCATGAGGATGGTCGTCGGGATCGTGGCGATGCCCGCTTCGAGCGGTGTCCAGCCGAGCGTCACCTGCAGCTGCAGCACCAGGAAGAACATGACGCCGGACAGCCCCGCGTACACCGCGAACGTCATGAGGTTGATGCCGCTGAACGTGCGGTCCGAGAACAGCGTGAGCGGCACCATGGGGTGCGCGGCGACCCGTTCGCGGTAGAGGAACCCCGCCGCAGCGGCCAGCGACAGCACGGCCATGCCGACGTTCAGCGCCGACGCACCGGAGTCGGGCCAGCTGATCAGGGCGTAGGTGCTGGCTCCGAGGGCGACCGCACCGAGCACGGCGCCTTCGACGTCGAAACGGCCGGCGGCCTCGTCGTCGCGGCTCTCCGGCGCGCTGACCACGATGAGCCACACCGTCAGCGCCGCCAGCGGGACGTTGATGGCGAACACCCAGCGCCAGTCGTACTCCAGCAGCCAGCCGCCGAGCAGCGGCCCGATGACGCCCGAGACGCCGGTGAGCCCGGCCCAGGCGCCGATGGCCCGCGGCCGGTCGTCGGGATGCATGGCGGTCTGCAGGATGGCCAGCGCCCCGGGCGTCAGCAGTGCGCCGCCGATGCCCTGCAGTGCCCGTGCAGCGATCAACACCTCGGCCGTCGGTGCGAGCGCACATAGCACCGAGGCGGCCGTGAACCAGACCACCCCGAGCAGGTAGATGCGCCGCCGGCCGAGGCGGTCGCCGAGCGAGCCGCCGAGCAGGATCAGCGCCGCCAGCGTGAGCGTGTACGCATTGACCGTCCACTGCAGCTGAGCCAGCGTGGCGTCGAGTTCGCGGCCGATGGTCGGCAACGCGACGTTGACCACGGTGCCGTCGAGGAAGGCCATGCCCGAGCCGAGCGCCGTCGCCGCCAGCAGGGCGCGGCCGCGCGGGGTGGCGAGCCGCACTCCGTCCGTCATGGGCAAGCAGCGTACGCGGGTCGGGTCGGGTGTGGGAGATTGGAGGCATGGTCGGGAAGCGGGTTGCGCTCGGGGTGGCGGCAGCGGCCGCCGCCGGGCTGGTCTACTCGGCCGGCTACGAGGTGAACTCCTATCGGCTGCGCCGGTTCGACGTGCCGGTGCTGGCGCCGGGGAGCCGGCCGTTGCGCGTCCTGCACATCTCCGACCTGCACCTCACCCCGTCCATGCACCGCCGGGCGGCCTGGATCCGCGGACTCGCGGCGCTCGAGCCCGACCTCGTCGTCAACACCGGCGACAACCTCGCGCACCCCGAGGCGATCCCGACCGTGCTCGAAGCCCTCGAGCCGCTGCTCTCCGTGCCGGGTGTGTTCGTCTTCGGCTCCAACGACTACTTCGCGCCGCAGTTCAAGAACCCGGCCCGGTACCTGCTGCCGCTGGAGCGGATCCAGCGCAGCAACGCCCGCACCCACGCCACCGCCGTCGACCTGCCCTGGAAGGAACTGCGCGACGAGTTCCGCTCGGCCGGCTGGCTCGACCTCACCAACACCCGCGGCACCCTGACGGTCGACGGCCGGCGGCTCGCCTTCGCCGGCGTCGACGACCCGCACCTGGGCCGCGACCGGCTGAGCGAGGTCACCGGCCCGCCCGCCGCCGGCGCCGACCTCGCCGTCGGCGTCGCGCACGCGCCCTATCTGCGTGTCCTCGACGCCTTCCAGCGAGACGGCTACCGGCTGCTGCTCGCCGGCCACACCCATGGCGGCCAGCTGTGCGTGCCCGGCTTCGGCGCGCTGGTCACGAACTGCGACCTCGACACCGCCCGGGTCAAGTGGGTGTCGCGGCACCCCCGCGCGGGCGGAGCGGGAGCGGCGTGGATGCACGTGTCGGCCGGCCTGGGTACCTCCCCCTACGCGCGGGTGCGCTTCGCCTGCCCGCCTGAGGCGACCCTGCTGACGCTGACGGGCGAGCGCTGAACCGAACCGGCCGCACCCGGCAGCCGACCGAGTGCTGAACCGGATTTCGATCCTGCGCCCGCCTCGGATATGCTGGCTCAGCACTTCGGGGTGTGGCGCAGCTTGGTAGCGCGCTTCGTTCGGGACGAAGAGGTCGCAGGTTCAAATCCTGTCACCCCGACCAGCCATCATCGCAGCTCACGAGCCCTCTTCGGAGGGCTCTTCCGTTTCTCCGGGGTCGCTCTCGTCGGCCGGAGTCAGCGGAAAGTCAGCGAAGGCGTCTGTGAGCCGCTGGTCGAAGCCCAGCCGTGCGTGCGTGTACAGATCGAGCGTGGTCGACGGGCGCTCGTGTCCCATGACCCGCTGCACGTCGTTGACCGGCACGCCGTCGGACACCAGCCAGGTCGCGTACGAGTGGCGCAGGTCGTGGAACCGCAGCCCGCCTGAGCAGCGGCGGGCGACCTCGTTGACGGCGTGCTGTTCCTTGGCGAACGTGGCCCGGTGCTCGTGCCCGGCGTCGTCGCGCCAGGTGGCCTCGAACTGGTCGATCGCAACCTGAGCCACGTCGCCCAACAGCCCGGCCCGCACGAGCGACGGCCGCCAGACCCGAGCCCTGAACAGCGTCCGGCGCGGCGGTCCGCCGACCTCGTTGGTGAAGACCTCACCGGCCGGACCGGGCGCGTAGGTGGCCTGGTGGTGACGAAGCGCCTCGACGACGAACGCTGGCAGCGGAACGACGCGTCGGCCAGCGCGTGACTTCGGAAACGGTTTGCCCGTCACCGTGCCTGCGACCTCGACGGCGACCCGGACGACGTGCACCTGGCGCGCGGTCAGCTCGATGGCGTCCCAGCGCAGCCCGACGCACTCGCCCCACCGCAGGCCCGTCCCGCCGGCCACTGCCACGAGTGCCGCGTACCGGTCCGGGATGACTGGGAGGAGCTTGTGCAGGAACGCCTCACGCGAAATGGTGCGTTCGTCGGTGTCCTTACGTCGACGCTTGGGCATGCGGACTCCTTCGGCGGGGTTGAAGGCGATGATCCGGTCACGGACGGCGGACCGGAGCACGGACGACAAGAGGCGGCAGCACTCCCGCACGGTCGCGGCCGACCGCCTCGTCGACAGCTCAGCGACCCACGCTTGGACTGACGAGTGATCGATCTTTGCCAGTGCGACCGTGCCCCATCGCGGGACGACGTGCGTTCGCAGGATGGAGCGGTCACGTGCCGCTGTGGTGATCTCGTCATGACGACCGGCGAGCCAGGTCGGCAGGTAGTCACCGAGCTTCACCCGGCCCGCGTGCGGGTCGACGTAGAGCCCGCGGTTCCTGGTCGTTTCGACCTCGGCGAGGAACCTCGACGCGTCACGCTTGGTCGGGAACGTCTTGGCACGCTGTCGGCCGGACGGGTCGCGCCAGTTCGCCCGCCAGCTCCCGGCGTCCGTCTTGACGATGTGGCCCATCAGAACAGCCCACCTTGGCCGGGGAGCGGCGGTCCGGGCTCCGGGTCGGGCTCGATGGTGACGTTCTCCAGCCAGTCGTGGAACGCCTGTTTGGGGATCACCCAGCGTCCGCCGAGCTTGCGCGCCGGGATGTCGCCAGACCGGACGAGGGCGTAGGTGCCGCCGAGGGCGAGGTTCAGCAGCTCCGCGACCTCGGCGACGGAGTAGACGAGGGCGTCGACGCGGGGTTGTTGTCCTGGCGGGCGGTGGGCGTCAAGGCGGATCACGTTGTCGGGCATGGCGAGGTTCCTTCCGGGGAGGACGGGTCGGTTGCCGAAACATCACCGGACGGCGGCCCGGTGGCCTGTTTGGCGGCGTCGTACTGCTCGCGCCAGCGGCGGCGTTGCTCGATCGACTTCGCGACGGCCCACACGTAGGAGGGCGCGTCAGGGTCGCCGGGACGGACCGGCGTCCAGACGTAGCGGGCCTTGCCGTCCGGTGCGGTGGCGGTTGCCGAGAGCTGGTCGTGGTCGTCCATCTCGATGCCGGCTTCGGCGAGTACGGCCCGGACGACGGCGGCCCGGTCGGCGCGGTGCTCGGTCAGCGTCTTGCCGGTCCACTTGCGCGAGACGAGTACACGGCGGCCGCCGAGCCCGAGGTGGTCGCGGTCGTGGGCCTTGGACGGGCACCGGCCGGGTTCCATGCCCGGCTTGGCGTTCTTCGGCTGGGTGCCGTAGCGCAGCCAGTTCGCGCACGTCGGCGAGCACGGCAGCCACCGGACTTCCTCGGCGAGCCGGTCGATGTGGGCGCGACGGGCGGCCGAGATGCGGTTCGGGTCGTCGATGTCGAGCGGTTCGGCGATGGACTTCGTGAGGTACTTCGTCAGATAGCCGACGCGTCGGTCAGCGGCCGGCGTCCCGGCGAGGATGCCTTGTAGGTCGACCTGGACGCCGAAGCGCAGCAGGTGGACCGGCTCGGGTTCGTCGCCGAGGTCGAGGCCGTCGCCGTTGTCGACGTAGTCCATGGCCTCGTCCCAGGTCGGCAGCATCCAGCCGCTGTCGTCGACGTAGCCGCCCTGTTCGTCGTCCCACGCCGGCCGGCCGTCGCGGTAGTGGTGGGTGTGGTCGATGCCGGGCCACCAGACCTGGTGATACGTGGCCGCCGCGACCTGCTTGATGAGCTTGCGTGGGATCGCACCGCGGATGGCGGCGTGCAGGTGCGGTGCGAGCCGCCGCTGTGGCTCGACGGCGGCGAAGTACTGCACGTTGTAGCCGGTGGCGCGGCGAAGGTTCTGCCAGAACCGGTCGACGAGCTTCGGGAAGTGCATCGCGTCGAGCGCGGCGCGCCGGTAGTCGTAGCGGTCCGGGTCGACGGGGACGCCCTCGTCGGTCACGCGCCCGTAGGACGGCATCGTGAGCGTGAGGAACATCGACGGCCGGTACGACTTCCCGTCCGGGGCCTCGAAGGTGCGTCCGACGGTGTGCTCCGAGACCGGCAGCCGGGGCAGGTCCGGCACGTCCTCACGCCGCCTGGTGGACCGTACGCGCCGCTCTGTCGGGTCGGCCTCGTCGTCGGCCGCGTGCGTCTCGTCGTCGCTCTCAGCGGCGTCGGGGTCGTCGAGCTCGGGTTCGGTGTCGAGGTGCCATCCCTCGCGGCATTGCTGCATCCGCAGCCGGCGAGCCCGTTCCGCGCACGAGGGGCAGACGGCCTCACGGGTCGCGCCGCACGCGATCGTCACGGTCCGCACGTCTCCGGTCGTCGTGTCGGTCACGCGCGACAGCACCGGACGTACGCAAGCGCCGACGAGGACGGCGGCACCGCGGACCAGTTCGTCGGACAGGGCCGGGCCGAGCGCCATCACGGCCGCCCTGCCGGTCGCGGCGTGACCATGAACTCGGGCTCGTCGTCCTCCGGCCGGTACACGGGCAGGGGCCGGCGCAGCTCGGCGGGATCGACGGCCGGTGTGGCCTCCATCAGGCCGTGCACGCAGTGGCACGCGTCAAGCGGGCCGAGCACGCCGAAGCCGTCGCAGTCGATGCACACGATCCACACCGACCTCTCGTGCAGGCCGACGCAGCGCGGCGACGCACACCACCGGTAGCCGCACCAGATGCACACCTGGGCGAAGTTCAGCCGCAGCGGGCGGAGCGTCGCCGCCATGGCCGAGGCGAGTGTCTGGGTCGTCATCGTGACCTCCGGGGATAGGGGATGACTCCATCCGACACTCAACACGTTATAACAAGTAGGACGACTGGACAAGGCAGTATCCGACACGCCACGCTGACCGCCACAGTTAGGCGGGCGACCGCCCAGGTGGAACACTTGTTCTGTCGAGTAGAGGGGAGGGCCTGTGGCGGACTTCAGGGGTCGCCCTGCCTACCTGCAGATCGCTGACGACATCCGCAGCCAGATCCTCGACGGCACGTTGCAGGCCGAGGACCGGTTGCCCAGCGAAGCCGACCTCATGGCCGACTACGGCGTCTCCCGCATCGTCGTGCGCAACGCCGTCGAAGTCCTCCGGTCCGAAGGACTCGTGGTCAAGCAGCAGGGACGCGGCAGCTTCGTCCGCGCGCAGCGGCCACAGCGCACCCGCGTCGTCGGCGACCTCTACAGCGAGCGCCCCGAAGCCTCACCGTTCGCCGCCTCAGCCCGAGCGTCCGGCCAGGTGCCGGAGTGGGAGTACCAGACCCGCCGCACCACCGCCTCCAAGACCATCGCCGACCGACTCGGCATCCAGGCCGGTGACCCCGTGATGCGCACCAGCTACCGCTTCTTCGCCGACGGCGAGCCCGCGATGCTCTCCACCTCGTTCGAACCGCTGGCCATCACCGAAGGCACGCCCGTCGAGCAGCCCGAAGGCGGCTCCGTTACCGGCGTCGTGCCCCGCATGGACGCCATCGGCATCCACATCACCCACGTCGTCGAGGACGTCACCGGCCGATCCGCACGCCCCTACGAGGCCGAGACACTGAAAGTGCCGGTCGGCGTGCCCGTGCTCGCCATCGAACGCACGTACTACGCCAAGAGCCGGCCCATCGAAACCGCCGACATCGTCGTCTCCTCCGACCGCTACGTCCTGTCCTATCGGCTCCCCGTGCCACCACGGACGGATCAGCCGACGCCGCGATGACGCTCCAGAACGTACACGACGACGTTGCCAGGCTGGCGGATCTGCTGAGTGAGTGATGCGCACGGGTTGTTGCGCCTGCAGCAGACCCGGCCGTCTCATTCGCGGCTGAGGTCGAGGCCATGGAGATGCCCGTTCTGCGCGACCTGTGCGAAATGTCAGACCCTTTTGGGAAGCTTCGCTTTATGGCCTCAAGCAATGACAAGGACGTAGAAGCCGAGCCCGATGAACTACCTGACGTCGAGCCAGACGTAGGCCAAGACGCGGACCCCGACCAGGCGTGGAGGGCCCTAGGCCTTATCAATGACTGGATCAAGCACGCAGAGGCGAAGGTCGGCGCGACCCTTGCCTCCAGCGGTGTTGCCGGAGTGATGCTCTACAACCTCGTGAAGGAGCAGAGCGACCCCGGCGTCTGGTTGAGTGCCGTCGCGGTGGCATGCACCGCGGCGATCATCGCGGCGGGCAGCGCGGCGGCGATGGCCCTTGTGCCAAGAGTCTCGATTGTCAGCAGACGGAGAACGAGAGAGGCGCAGAATCCGCCAATCACCCGTGGTGACGGGCCCGCAGCGGTACCGGAAGACCCGGTGAACCTTCTGTTCTTCTCCAACATCGCCCGGCATTACGAAGGAGACGGCCCCTCCTACGTGCAGGTGCTTCGTTCGTTAACCGCCGACCGTGAGGCATTGACGCAGCAGATCGCCCACCAAGTTCATGCGAACGCCATCGTCGCGCACCGCAAGTTCGCCTGGGCGGACCGGGCGATCAAGTTCCTCGTGGTTGCCCTCGTGCTGCTCGGAGCGCTCGCCATGATCATCGGACTGAAAGGCGGCTAGAGGTGGAAGCGACCAACAAGCCCTACGATCATGTCGCGGGCGTCGGACGGATTGACAGCATCCTGTCTATTCCGCAGAGCAACTACGAGGAACTCGACACTCTCCCAAGTCGGGATAAGCTGACCTTCACTAATGGATATTACGCGAACAAGACCGTGGCTGTCTTTGTCGACATCAGGGATTCGTCGTCACTGCCAGACATCTACAAGCGGCCTGCCCTTGCGAGGCTTTATCGAGCATATATCTCGGAGATGGTGGCGATCCTGAACTCACACGCGAAGGCGGTAGAAGTGAACATTGTGGGCGATGGCGTATGGGCGATCATTAACGCTCCATGCAAGTCGGACATCGATGAGGTGTTCGAGACGGTAGCCAAGATGAACTCACTGATGAAGGTCCTCAATTACAAGCTGAAGAAGGCGAACTATGGGACGCCGATTAGGGCGGGCATTGGCGCCTCGTTCGGCCGAGCGCTAATGATCAAAGCGGGCTTGAGCGGCAGCGGAATCAACGATGTTGTCTACATGGGCGATGTCGTCAACCGAGCTGCAAAGCTCGCGTCTAAAGGGAGCAACGGTTACGGAGCGGCCCCGATCTACCTATCGAACGTGTTCGTAAGTAACCTGAAAGACGAGTATCAGGCTTGGACTACGAAGGACTGGACCCACGATTGCTACACTGCCAGCGTCATCAACAGCGCCATGGACGAGTGGTACGAGAACAACTGCAAGTAGTGCCGAGGCCGGCCTTTAGGGACAAATGCGAAGCGCCAGCGTTGCTGGATTGAGCTATTTAGGGTCAAGCGGCGCGCTGCGCGCGCCGTGCCCTGCCCGGCCTCCGGGCCGGGCGTGCGGCCTGGCGGCCGTTCCAGGCCCAGTCGGCCGGCGGGCACGCGAGCCGACACCAACTCAGCCACACGCACAGTCACGTTGGTGGCGTCCCCCTCATAGCGGCCATTCTTTGGCCTCAGCTCCGCGCGTCAAGGGCGCCTGCGGCGTCACTACGTGATCGCTACGCGACCCTTGACTCGCTGCGCGCCAGCCAACGACCGGCAGCTATGAGGACGACGCCGTAGAGTAGCGCAACGCGAGACGTCTTACCTCGTCGCTGAGACCCACGGCATGCTGGCTAATTCGAATCTTGGCTCAGCTTTCGTATCAGGAAGTTCACCCACGCATCGGTATATACGTACCGTTGAAATGCCGCGTTGTAGCGGCAGAATTCAGATCTTGTGCGCTCCGGATGGTCAGCACCCTGAGGCGGGCGAACCTTCCAACGCTTCCACCAAGCCGTGTGATGGCTCACGTTGTAGGCGGTGCCAAGCGCTTCATTTACTGCACGCACGACATCAGTTGGTAACCTCGTTCCGAGATCTGCAACAGGAACCTGCTTCTCTCGAATAATGGCCTGCATCTGGTTCATAACATCAGCCTGCGCAGGATCCATATCCTCCAATCGAACGAAGCTGATAGCTGCGTCTGCCTCGCTCTTCGGGCCGGTCTGCGGTAATAAGTAGATTCTGAACTCGTAAGCCTGGTGGGCTACCAACTCCGGATCAAGTCGAGCGTCGAAATCCTGGACGTAGTCCAAAATCGTGCGTGGTATGCGACTTCGTACGCCCTTGATGGCCTTAACAGCATCATCAGTGATCGTCGACAGAAATAGAGGAAATCGCAACTGGTCGCTCAACGCTTCATCAGATCCGAAATTCTCCACCAGTACCGTCTCGAAATTGAGGAGGAGCGCCTGCGTCCGGCCAGCAACAAGTGATGCTATATCTCGGTCGTAACGATGCTCAATCTTGTTCCTTAGGCCGATGAAGAACTCTACGTTTCGGCGCCGGGGATCTTGGTCATTCGACATATACTCGGCAAGTATAGCGCTGAGCGGCTTCGTCACCCAGTCGCCGTCCGCCGTTCTCATTCTTCGGTTCGCCTTGTTCCTGGCGTAAATGTCAAGATTCTGCGACTCATATATCGCTTGCAGGAGCTTCAGCCATGCCATGCACATGTGGACGACGAATGCCTCGAACTGGCGCTCTTGGCTCGATCGGTTGTACAAGTCGACAGCTAGCCGCGCCTCAGCTTTCGAGGCTTGTAGCTGGTGCCACCAACGCGGCCTGGGTGCCATACCTGGTCACTATGGCACAGATTCGATCAAGAAGGACCAGCTCGCGCGCGAGCGCCTATCCCCGCTCGCAGGCCCGGCACGTAATCGTTCGCAGCGAGCGACCACGTGCCGGGCGGCGCGCCCGTCCTGTACCTCCGTGCGCGTGGTTCTTGCCAACGCACGTGCTAGCACGAGGCATGGACGCCTCTGGACAGGGCGAGGAACGATGAACCGTACGCCGCCGCGTTTACGCACGTTAGGCGACAGCCACCGGACGGAACAGCGTGTGGCAAGCCGCCTACGGATCATGTAACGGTCGTCGTATCAGACGCTGTGCAGGCGGAGGGGCTTGTTCAGGGCGTCGGCCAGGTGGGCGAGGTCGCCGGGGTCGCTGGTGACGACCAGGTCGCCACGTGACAGCGCAGAGATAACGACGGTGGCGTCGACGACGTCGCTCGTTCTCGCGGCTCCACATGCTGCGCCGGCCTCGCGGGCTAGCTGTTCGGTCATCGGCTCGATCTTGCAGCCGCGCAGGAGCCGGGAGAGCTGGTGCTGTGGGCCACCGCGCCATGCTTGCGCCAGGACGGCAGCCGGGACGACGGGGCGGATTTCGTGGCGTAGCGCGTCACGGTGCAAGGCCCATATGTCGACTCGGTTGGCTTCCGCCGCGACCAGCGCGCCGGTGTCGTAGGTGATGCCCATCAGTCGGTGATGACGCCCTCGCGGACCAGCACGTCGTGCGCCTTGCGTGCCTCATCGGCGGGGATCGGTCCGTGCTCGGCCTCATGCTCCTCAACGGCGAGCAGGCCATCGAGGACGGCGGCGCGTTCGGCCGGCATGATGGCGGCCAGGCGCTCCCCGTGGTCGGTCAGGTAGATGACCTCCCCGGTGGACGTGGCTCGGCTGATCACCTCACTGAGGTGATCCTTCGCGTCCTGCACCGGCATCTCGGACATAGTCCCAGCGTACGGCAGAAGCTCAGCAGACACAGCAGTCCTCACTTTCGGTCGAGACGACGAACGCTCGGGAACTATCGCTCGTCGTCGCAGCTTGTTGCACGGAACGGCTGGCCCCGTCGCACCATTGGCGGATGCGACGGGACCAGCCGGCACATCGCTAGACGTCGTCGCGGCTGGCTCGTCGCTGGATGCGTTCGACGGCCTCGCGGATCGCCTCGTGGAGGAGTTCGGCCTCATGAGTTCCGAGGCGGACCACGGTGCTGCGGCCGTGACGTGGCACGGTCGTCAGCTCGACTCCGGTGGTCGAGCTGTGCGGGCGGACGACGTTGACGCCAAGGATCCAGCGCCCGGAGTCGGCCGGGATCGACTCCACGTAGTGCCGGTGCACGGTGTGGACGCCGGCCTCGTCGCACCACTTCACCGAGCAGTCCTTCCCGTAGCCGTTGGCAGTCACGACGCGTCCTCGGTCTCGGCGCGCTGGATCTTGCGCAGATCAGCAACGACGGACTCCAGTTCGCCCAGCGTCACCCCCGCTTCGGACAGCACGCCGGCGACTCGGTCGACGACCTCGCTGTGGGCCTGGCTCCTCAGCGTGTAGCCGTCCTCCGGGTGCAGCACGCCCGGCCTCATCAGCTCAAAGCCGCCGTCGCGCTCTGCCAGGCGGTTCAGCCGCTCGATGATCTCGACATCGGTCGCACCGGGCAGGTACCGCTCACGGACATGCGCGAGCAGCTTCGGTGTCCACATCGCCTGCTGCGCCACATCAGCGATCCGCACCAGCTCGGCAGCGAGCCGGCGAGCCTCCTTCGGCACCAGATCGAACGAGGCGTACATGTCGGTCTCGAACGGCTTGATCAGCACATCGATGCGGGCATCACCGTGCAGCAGGTGCGCGACCATCTCGCCGATCCCTTCGGTGAGGAACGGCGCGCGGGTGATGATCTCTCTCTTGTCAGGTTCGGGTAGCGTGACCACGGGTCTCTCCCTGGATAGCTCAGGTTGGGATCAAGTCCCCGGCCCGGTGTTGGCGCACCGGCCGGGGGCGACTAACGGATGAGGTCGACCAGCGACGATGGCGGTCCGCGCGCCCTGACCTGATGAGGCGCAGGAGTCAGCAGAAAGTCAGCACATCGACTGACGAGCACACGACAAGCACAGCGACGGGCAACACCGTCAACCGGCGCGACCAGCGGCGACGAGCAACCGACGACAACGGGCGACAAGACCCACCCGCGTTCGGGACGAAGAGGTCGCAGGTTCAAATCCTGTCACCCCGACCACGCGAAATCTCAGCCCACGAGCCCTCTTCGGAGGGCTCTTCTGCTTCTCAGGGGTCGGCCTCAGCCGTCTTCCATGAGGATGCGCTGGAGGTCGATCGGGTCCGCGGTCGTGATCTGACCGGCGTCGGGAGCGGTGATCGCCGCCGCAACGCCGAAGTCCCAGAACTCGACGACCTTCCAGACCTCACGATTGCCTGCGGTGTTCTGGATCGCGATCCGGCGCGCCAGGCCCGCGTCGTCCAGCCACACCTCCGCGGGCACCTGGCGCAATCGACGAAATGGCCCTTCCGGCACACCTATGCCCGTATGCAGAGCCTCGTCCGCCGCCACGAGATCGACGGTGAGCCGATGACGAGTGGTGGCGACGCCACGGATGGTGTCCGTACCGGCCTCGACGACGTCATCGCCGGCACCGAACAGGGCATCCAGCGGCCACAGCGGATCCTGATGGCTGCGTGGGCCGTCCCGGTCCTCGTCGGTGACGGCGAACCAGGAATCACCCGAGCGCATCAACTCGGTCGCTCCGTCGTAGAGCAGCTCGCGCGGTCTGGCGAATGCCTCTGGCACGCTCGGCATGTTCTCCGGCATGTATCCGGGGATGAGCAGTTGGGTCACCTGTGTCATGCGAGCAGCGAAATCGGCCACGCCCTCGCCGAGCAGGTCCCACTCTTCGAGTGTCGGCGCACCGCGATGCAGCCCATACGACAGCCGCGCCGAACCGGCCGCCGACGCACGTGGGGCAGCGCCCTGTACGCGAGCAATGACGGCCTCGGGGCTCCCCGCCATGATCCGATTCCCCTCGTCGCTAGGTATCCAACCTATCCGGCTCGGTGTCTGCGAGGGAGGGCAGTCACAGCGTCTGCGGTCAGCAGCTCTCCGGACTGGGGCGTCGCGACGCGCTGATGCAGGCGCACGCTCTGGAGCAGCCCGACGGCGGTCAGGTTCGCCAGCATCGCCGAACCACCGTAGGAGACGAAGGGCAGCGGGATGCCGGTGACCGGCATGATCCCGAGGGTCATGCCGATGTTCACGAACGTCTGGAAGGCGAACCAGCAACCGATCCCGCCTGCCATCAAAGCACCGAACAGGTCATCAGCCCGCGCGGCGATCACACACGTCCGGTAGATCAACGTGGTGAAGAGCAGGAGGAGCACCGCGGCACCGGCGAAGCCGAGCTCCTCGCCCGCCACGGTGAAGATGAAGTCGGTGTGCTGCTCGGGCACGAACTGGCCACTGGTCTGTGTTCCGTGGAAGAGGCCCTGGCCGGTGAGGCCGCCGGACCCTATCGCGATCCGCGCCTGCTCGGTGGTGTAGCCGGCGCCCAGCGGGTCCAGGTCGGGGTTCGCGAACGCCGCGAAACGGTCGATCTGGTACTGGTCGAGCAGGCCCAACCGGACGACGGCGACCGCACCGGCTGCCGCCGTCAGCGCCAGTCCGGTGAGCCAGCGCACCGGCACCGCGGCGATCACGAGGATGCCGGCGACGATCACGGTCAGCACCATGGCCGAGCCGAGATCGGGCTGGAGCATCACCAACCCGATGGGCACCGCGGCCAAGCCGAGAGTGTGCGGCACGTCGCCACTCCGGAAGCCGTCTCCGGACGCACGCCGTTCGGTGAGCAGCAGCGCGAGGCTCACGCACAGGGCGACCTTGGCCGGCTCGGACGGCTGCAGGGAGAACCCGCCGCCGAGGTCGATCCACGAGTGTGACCCGTTGACCGTGCGGCCCAGCGGGCTCAGCACGAGGAGCAGGCCGACGACGGCGGCGAGATAGACGACGGGACCGTGGATCCGCAGCTGGCGGTAGTCGAACCGCGTCACGATTCCAGCCAGGGCGAGGCCGATGGCGAGGCTGGCCAGGTGCCGGTAGAGGTACGCGTTCGGGTCGCCGCCCGCGCTGAGCTGACGCGCGTGGGTCGCCGACCAGACCAGTAGGGCTCCCATGCCCGACAGAGCCAGCACAGCGGCGAGCAGCAGCCAGTCCAGCCGCCGGAGTGCCGCGATCACGGCTGACCCACCGTGCTGTCCGGCCTGATCTGCGGCAACCCGGTCGGGAGCTCGCCACCGGGCAGCACCGGTTCCCGGCCGATACCGAACAGGGCCTCGTAGATCTTGCGCACCGACGGTGCTGCCGTGCCGCTCCCGGTGCCGCCCTGGGACACCATCATCACGACGGCGTACTGCGGCTGGTCGGCCGGCGCGAATGTCGCGAACCAGGACGTGGTCTGGTTCCCGTACACCTCGGCAGTGCCTGTCTTGGACGCGACCGGGTACTCATCGTGCGGCCAGCCGGCGAACGCCCGGGCCGCCGACCCGTGGGTCGTGACCCCGACGAGCGCGTCCCGTAGGTAGTCGAGGGTCGATCTGGAGACCGGCAGCTGCCCGGTCGCCTCCGGCTCGAAGGTCTTCACCGGATGGCCGTCCGGTCCGAGGACCGCCTTGGCCACCTGCGGGCGCCACAGCGTGCCGCCGTTGGCGATGGCCGCGTACGCACGGGCCAATTGCAGCGGCGTCACCAGCGTGTCACCCTGACCGATGGAGAAGTTGACCGCGTCGCCCACCCGCCAGCGGAATCCGTCCGCGCAGTTCTCCTTCGCCAGTTGCTCGAGAAATCGGGCCCGCGCCGGTTCTGACGGCGCCAGTTCCGGGTAGCCGGAATCGGCGCGTCGGCAGGTTTCGTCCTTGGTCCGTTCCCAGTGCCGCCGCTTGTAGTCGCGGTCCGCGATCCGTCCGGGCGACTCGCCCGGCAGGTCGACGCCGGTGGGCTGGCCGAGACCGAAGGACCTGGCCATTCGCTGCATCGGGTCGGACGGCCGCTCGACGGGCTGGTTCCCTCCGTCACGTAGCCACATCCGCTGGGCGATGTCGTAGAACACCGTGTCGCACGACACCTCCAAGGCGCGGGCCATGGTGATGTCGCCGTAGTCCTGCGACTCGAAGTTCCGGAACCGCCGCCCGCCGATGGTGAGCGAGCCCGGGCAGGGGTAGGTCGACGTGAGCGAGAACCCGGCGGCCGCGGCGGCCGCGGCCGAGATCGGCTTGAAGGTGGACCCTGGTGGCGCGCCGCCACCCTGGAAGGCGCGGGACAGCAGCGGCCCGCCGGACTCCTCGTCCACCAGCCGCTGGTACTCGGTGGGTGTGATGCCGTCGACCCAGACCTGCGGGTCGTACGACGGGTAGCTGGCCATCGCGACGATGCGGCCGGTGCGCACGTCCATCACGACCACCGCTCCGGCGTCGGCTTCGTACCGGCGACCGGTGTTGTCGTCGATTTGGCCGCGCGCCCGCTCGATCGCCGCGTGCAGTTCCTGCTCCGCGACGGCCTGGACCTTGGCATCGATACTCGTCACCAGGTGGTTGCCGGGAACCGGCGCTACCTGCTCCACCGTGCCGGTGACGCGGCCGGCATGATCCACGGCGAGCCGGGTCACACCTGGGGTGCCGCGCAGAAGGTCGTCGTACTGCTTCTCCAGCCCGGCTCGGCCGACCAGATCGGCGCGCTGCAGGCCCGGGTCGCGTAGGCCGCGCGCCTCCTGCGCCGCCATCTCCTCCTCGTCGGCAGGCTGAAGGTAACCCAGCAGGTGGACGGCGCGGGCCCCCTCCGGCGCGGGGTAGTCTCGCGCCGCCACGAGCTCGGCGGTCACGGCCGGATAGTCCTCACGCCGCTCCATGATCTGTAGCGCGGTCTGCGCATCCACACCCTCTGCCACCGGCACGGGTTGGTAGGGCGAGCCGTTCCAGCAGGGCTCCGTCACACCTGGACCGCACGGACTGATCTGCTGGCGCAACTCGGTCGCGGGCAGGCCGAGCAACCGGCCCAGCCGCTCGAGCACGGCCTCGCCTCGGTCGGGCTGCCGCTCCAGGTCGGTACGGTTCACCGAGATGACGAAGCGGCTCCGGTTCTGCGCCAGCGGCCGGCCCAGGTCGTCGAGGATGAGCCCGCGCGCCGCGGGGGTGACCACTTCACGGATGCGGTTGTCCTGCGCGTCCTCCCGGTACCTGTCGCCGGCGACCACCTGCAAGAACGCGAGCTGGACCCCGAGCGCCGCGAACAACGACAGGATGAGCACCCGGACACCGAGCAGCCTGTGTCGCGTACGCTTCACGGCAGCCGCCCCGAGGATCGACCGAGCGCCAGCCGCGCCATCGCGGGCACGACGACCGGTGTGAGCAGCAGCGCGTAGACGACCTGGCCGACCAGCAGCCCGGGCACCTCGCCGACAAGCGTTCGTGCGCTCCCGAGCGCGCCGGCACCGAGAGCGTAGGCGACGGGTGACACAGCCGCCGCCACAGTGACCGCGAGGTAGGCCGCCACACCCCGCCGTGTGGCATCGGCCGCCAGCCCGATGACGTAGCCCGCCAGACTCATGCACATGGCCCAGGCGCCGATCGGGTGGTTGGCAGGCGGCGCCAGGTCGAGGGCCAGACCGGCGAGGAAGCCGAGCAGGGTGCCCGCCCCGGACCCAGCCGCGAGCGCCAGCCCGGCGACGGCGACCAGGACGAGGTCCGGCGCCGGCCCCGGCAGCGGAAGCCACGGCAGGAACGCGTGCTGGGCCACCACCGCGACGATCAGCACTGCCGCGGCCGCCATGGCTCGAACCGGACTCATCCCTCACGCTCCCTTCCGTGTGATCGGGCGAGGCGACCTCCGGGGTGCTGCGTGGGTTGCCGCGGTGGACGGCTCGACCACGACACCGACGACGTCCAGCGCCGTGAAGTCGACGTGCGGCTGCACCGTCGCGACCGGGGTCGGCCGGCTCGCTCCTGCCCGGACCTGCTGGATCTCGCCGATCGGGATACCTGCGGCAAAGGGCTGGGCACGCGGTGATCCGAGCGTGACGACGTCGTCACCGGGCTGGACGGCCGCCTGCGGATCGAGCAATCGGAGGGTCGGCCGGCCATCGCCCGCACCGGTGAGCACACCCATCTCGGCGGTGTCGGCGATCCGGACCCCGACCGTCGAGCCGGGGTCGACGGCCAACAGCACGGTCGCCGAGTCTGCTGACACCTCGACCACTCGCCCGACGAGTCCGTCGCCGTTGACGACCGTCATGTCGCTGCGCACACCGGCCCGATGGCCCAGGTCGATCGCCACCGTCCGGGCGAATCCCTGCGCCGGCCCGAAGGCGATGACCCGGGCCGGCAGCACCCGATAACGCCCGCGGTCCGCGGTGCCGAGCAGCTGCTGAAGCTCCTGGGCGACGCGGGCGTCGACCTGGGAAGCCAGCGCCTGCTCGCGCAGCTCGGCGTTCTCGCGGCGAAGTGCGGCGACCTGGTCGTCCTGGCCACCGATCCGGCGCATCGTCTGTGCGAGGGCTCGGCCCATCGACCCGAAGATCTGTTCGGCCGGAGCGAAGACCGTCGCCGTGGCCTCACGCATGGGAGCGAGCGACGCCGGTGCTCTGACATCGGTCACGAGGAGCCCGAGCGCGGCGACCATCGAGAGCCCGAGGAGGAGTCGCGAACGTCCGCGCTGCCGCGACGTCGGGCGCCGCGGCGATGCCGATCGCCCCCTCATCGTGCGTATGCGGCCTGTAGCGAGCGAGCGCGGGACGACGCCAGTACCGGCCGGAGCGCCTCGAACTCCTCGACGCACTTGCCGGCGCCGAGCGCCACGGAGTCGAGCGGGTTGTCCGCGATGCGCACCGGTATCCCCGTCTCCTGGCGCAGGCGCGCGTCGAGCCCCCGGAGCAGGGCACCGCCGCCGGTGAGCACGATGCCGCGGTCCATGATGTCGCCGGACAGCTCGGGCGGACACTCGTCGAGGGTCGCGCGCACCGCGTCGACGATGGATCCGACCGGTTCCTCGATCGCCTCGCGGAGCTCATTGGCGGAGATCTCGATCGTCTTCGGCAGACCGGTGACGAAGTCCCGTCCTCGGATCTGGGGCGGCCGATCCTCCCTCGGCGTCGTCCGGGCGAAACCGATCGTCTTCTTGAGCTCCTCGGCCGTCCGGTCGCCGAGCAGCAATGAGTGGTGCTTCCTGACGTACTGCATGATCGCGTTGTCGAGCTCGTCGCCGGCGGTCCTGATGGACCGGGCGACGACGATGCCGCCCAGCGAGATGACCGCGACCTCCGTCGTGCCGCCACCGATGTCGACGATCATGCTCCCGGTGGCCTCGGCCACCGGCAAGCCGTCGCCGATGGCGGCGGCCATCGGCTCCTCGATGAGGTGTACCTGCCGGGCTCCCGCCTGGCTGACGGCCTCGACGACGGCCCGGCGCTCGACGGCGGTGACACCTGACGGCACGCAGACCACCACGCGCGGCTTGGCGAAGTGATGGCGGTGCACCTTCTGGATGAAGTAGCGCAGCATGCGCTCGGTGGTCTCGAAGTCCGCGATGACCCCGTCCTTCAGAGGGCGCGTCGCCACTACATGTGCCGGCGTACGGCCGATCATCTTCTTGGCTTCCGCACCGACGGCGAGGACGCCGCCCGTATCGATGTTGATCGCCACCACCGAGGGCTCGTTGAGCACGATGCCCCGCCCCCGGACATAGACGAGGGTGTTCGCGGTGCCCAGGTCGACACCGATGTCGCGACCGATGAACGACAGCGTCGCCATGGCTGCCGAAATCCTCCTGTAGTCGTGTGGTCAGTCGATTCGTCTCGGTAGGAGCCGCCGGATACGTCTGGAGTCGTTACCGGCCACGGCGTGTGGTGCCGCGCCGGGATGGTCGGGTGCGCGTCGCCCTGCGGCCCGCCCGGCGGACTGCCGGTCGAGCTCACGCAGAACACGGAGCGCATACATCCAACGTTCGTGTTCGGATCGGTCCATCAGCGATGCGATCCACCACAACACCAGCGGGCCGAGCGCTATAGCGATGAGAAGCAGAGTCTGCATCGTTGATCCCATAGGGCAGCTGTCTCATGGGGCGGACAGGGCGAACGGTGCCGGAACCGGCGGCGGCGCCCGGTTCCCAGAGTCACGAGGGCGGCCGGCCTCCCATCCGGCCGCGAGTGACCAGCCGCGATGCATGTCTGCCTCGGACCGCGAGTGGCGCCCGCGGCGCCGGGTGCGCTCGAGCTTCAGGTGGCCGCCGATCTGCCGCAGAGTCCTTCTGAGGTCGATGAGCGCGTCGACGGCGCACCGGCCGAGCGCCACGTGCTCGATGTCCATCACGACGGTGCGGCACCCACGGCCGACGAGATGCTCCAGAACGGCGGCGACGAGCGGCGCGGTGCGCAGGTCGAGCAGGCCGCGAAGGGCCAACCGTGCGCGTTCACCGTCAACGCACTGCTCGACATCCACGGCGAGGCGCACGTCGTCAGCCGCATCCGAACGCATCGGCGGGCTGGCTTCCTCCCGGTGAGGAATCCCCCCGGTCAAGAGCGAATTCTGCTCCGAGATCACTGCTGGACTTCCCTCGGTTCCACTCTGACGCGATCCGGCACACGACGAGCGTGGTCGGCACCGCCCCGGATGCCCGAAGGGCGGCGTCAACCACCTCGGGGTGGCCGAGACTCCAGTGCGGGTCGCACGGAGAGCGGGACGCCTTCACACTCGTGGCGTCCGGTTATCTCCTTCCGCCTCAGTCGAATATCTACATACCATAGTTGTAGGTTCTATGGAACCTGCGAGCTCGATGACGACGACATCCGCGAGAAGGCGAGGTGCAGCGATGACGTGGGATGGGTGGACCGACGAGGTCACTCTGGAGCAGGCCGAACACGTGGATCTCTCCATCGAGGGGCCGGAGGCGGACCTCCTCGAACAGCAGGTCGCCGTAGTCGAGGAGGAGCCGCCGTTGCTGGGTACCGGGCTACCGGTCGAATCCGACGAGGCAGACGCGCTGGACCAGCGTCGGGTGGTGCCATGGCCAGATGAGGACGAGGCCCTGCTGGTGGGTGTGGGCGGCGTATCCGCTACGCCGCCTCGGCCTCATGCCACCTGACGCGTTCGGAGCGAGGACCTGCCTGGACTCACCCGGCCCGACCACCACAAGAGAGGCGCGGCTCGAGACCACGACGCGGGACTTGACCGCATGTGTAAGGGAACCTGATAATCGAGCTGTAGGTTTGTCGCCACATCCGAGGTGCTTCGTGAAGCTACCGCTCGACGACGCGCAGGCTCCCCTGTTCACGATCGGGCAGGTGTCGGACATGCTGGGAGTCCAGCATGCATTCCTGCGTCGTCTCGACCAGCAGGACGTCGTCCATCCGACCCGGTCCCAGGGTGGGCAGCGGCGCTACAGCCGGCACCAGATCGACCAAGTGATCGCTGTGCGCACCCTCCTCGAGGAGGGTCTCACGCTCGCCGGAATACGGCGAGTGTTCGAGCTACAGGCCAGGGTGGCCGATCTGGAGGCCCAGCTCGCCGAGTTGCGCGGCTGACGTTCCCCGGCACGACCGCGATCCAGTCCCGGCCTACGAGCGGACGGCCGGAGGAGCGGGTGGCCGCCAGGCCGTCGGCGTCGGTCATAGCAGGTGAGGAGTTCTCCGCGGCCGGCTTCGCGGTGACCGCGCGCGGCGGCCGGCACGCCACCGTCTACGGCGACGAGCCGGACTGCACGAACCTCGGGTACGTCGTGGACGGTGACCTCTACCACCCGGGCGGATCGCTGCCAGACTGGTTCCCGGGTGTGCCCGCTCCATGGTGGTGCCGGCCGAGGTGGTGGACCGATGCGCGCGATTCGAGTGGTCATCGCCGACGACGACGTGTTGCTCCGGGAGGGTTTGGCGAGCCTGCTGGAGCGCAACGGGTTCGAGGTGGTGGCGCAGGCAGGCGATGCGCCGGAGCTGCTGGACCTGGTGCATCGGCTCGAGCCGGAGCTGGTCATCGTCGACATCAGGATGCCGCCGGACCACTCGACGGAGGGGCTGGAAGCCGCGCACCTGATCCGGGCCGACCATCCCGACGTCGCGATCATGGTGCTGTCGGCGCACGCCGAGGTCGAGCACGCCATGCAGCTGCTCGCCAGCGGTAGCGGCATCGGCTACCTGCTCAAGAGCCGGGTCACCGACGTCGCCGAGTTCGTCGACACGCTGCAGCGGGTGGCGAGGGGTGCGTCCGTCGTCGATCCGGCGCTGGTGCAGGAACTGGTGGGGGCCCGGCGACGGCACGATCCGCTCTCAGTGCTCACGGATCGTGAACGCGAGGTGCTCGCACTGGTCGCGGAGGGCCGGTCCAACGCCGGGGTGGCCAGGCGGCTGTGGGTGACCAAGGGAACAGTCGAGAAGCACGTTCGCAGCATCCTCACGAAGCTGGACCTGCCGGAGACCGACGAGGACCACCGGAGGGTGCTCGCGGTCCTCACGTTTCTCGAGCAGCAGCGCTGACGTCGTCGGCGCGGACCGCCAGCAGACGACCCGCCTCGCGCACGACCGACGGAATCGCGTCGAGCGGCACGTTGAGCATCCGCAGGAGGTCCTGTGTCGACAGGGCGTCGTCATAAGCCAGCATGACGGGTCTCCTTCCACCGCCTTGGCGGACCAGCATGCGCCCTGGCGCGGGCCCGTGTCGTCACGGCCAGCCGCCAACTGCCCTTCCGGCTAGCTGGAAGAGCGGAATGGTGGCTGGCCGCGATGTGCGCACGGGCCACGCGGCGCGATGCTGGAGCACGAGCCGTCGATGTCGAGAACGTGTGGGGAGGTCGCGATGAACCGCCCGGCAGACGTGGTCGAGTTGTTCCCCCACACCGCGCCTCGCACCAATTCTCGCGGCGGCGCCCATGACGTCGTGGTGCCGGGCCGGAAGCATCCCCCCAGCGCTGACCCCTGGCGCCACGACGCTCAAGCCGGCGATCCCCTCCACGCCGGCTCGCGCGCGGCCGACCACCGCGCAACCCTCGGCGTCGCCGCCGACGCCCAGTTCGCCACCGTGCACGGAGAACACCACACCGGCCTGCTCCGGGTCCGGCTGGCGGGAGATGGCGGCGACGCTGAGGAGTACGTCTTGGACGTCCAGCAGGCACTGCACCTGTCGCAGCGCCTGCGGGACGCGGCCACGGCCATGCAGGCGTTCCTCGCGGTGCGGACCTTCGGCCCCAGCCGGGTTTCCGGTTAACAGGCATGCCACCTGCATGCCCTGGTGCAATGCTGGTGGAGTGGTGCGGCGCTGTGTCATCGTTGACGACAACGAGCGATTCCTGGCAGCGGCGCGTTCGAGCCTCGAGCGCGGTGGCCTGGAGGTGGTAGCGACGGCGACGACGACCACAGACGCACTCGAGAAGATCGACGCCCTGAAACCGGACGTCGTGCTGGTGGACATCGCGCTGGGAGCCGAGAGCGGTCTCGACCTCGTCCGGCGGATCGTCGAGGCGACGCCGTCGGGTCCGCACGTGGTGCTGATCTCGACACATCGCGAAGAGGACGTCGCGGAACTGGTGTCGGCCAGTCCCGCGGCCGGGTTCGTCTGGAAGGCCGACCTGTCGGCGAGGGCCGTGCGAGATGTGGTGGCGGCAGGAGAGTAGTGAGGTATCAGACGTACTGACCGGCCGGCCACTGCAGCGGTGGGCGGCCGGGGTGGCTACCGGTGTGGTTCTCGTGGTCGTGGCGACGGGTGTCGTCTGGTTGCTGAACCGGCAGTTCACACCGCGCGGGTTGCTCGTCGTCTACCTGCTCGCGGTGCTGCCCGTGGCGATGCGCTGGGGTGCCGGTCCCGCGATCCTGGTCGCCGCCCTGGGCGTGGGGACGTTCCTGGTGGTCATCGCGCCACCGCGGACCGGAGGGCCGGCCCTGGTGGCGCTCGGCGTGTTCGTGGCGACGGCGGTGATCGTGGCCGGGCTGGCGGCGGGGTTGCGCCGGTCGATCCGCGAGTCGCAGGAGCTGGCGGCGGAGCAGTCCGCGCTGCGGCGGGTCGCCACTCTGGTGGCAGAGGGGGTCCCGGCGCCGGAGCTGTTCGAGGCGGTGAGCCGCGAGGTCGGGCTGCTGTGTGACGCCGACCTTGCTCGGCTGGAACGCTACGAGCCCGACGGGACGGTGACCGGTGTCGGCTCGTGGGCGCGGGTGCCCGCCCGGCTCGCCGTCGGCACGCGCATCGAGCTGGACGGGGTCAGCGTGGCCCGCGAGGTGCGCCGCACCGGTGGGCCGGCCCGGGTTTCCGGGTACGCCTACGCGGATGGCGCCGTCGCCGCGGAGGCGCGCGAACTGGGCATCCGATCGTCGATCGGTTGCCCGATCATCGTCGACGGCCACCTCTGGGGCGTCGTCGTGGCGTCGTCGAAGAGCGCGAAGGCCTTCCCGCCGGGCACGGAGGCGCGGATCCAGCGCTTCACCGAGCTGGTCGCCACGGCCGTCACCAACGCCGAGGCCCGCGCGGCCGTGCGCCGCAACGCCGACGAGCAGGCCGCGCTACGCCGGGTCGCGACGCTGGCCGCCCGGGGCGACGCCGATCCGAGCCCGGTCTTCGCGATCGTCGCCGACCAGGTCCGCACGCTTCTGGGCGCCGACTGTACGTCGGTGTTGCGGTTCGAGAGCGACGAGACGGCGACCTACCTCGCCGCTCGCGGCTGGCGCGACGCGGAGCGGCGCAAGCCAGGGGCGAAGTGGTACCCGGAGGAGCCGTCGGTCATCGAGAACGTGCGCCGCACCGGCCAGCCGGCACGGCTGGACTACTCCGACGTGAAGGTGATCCAGGAGCTGCCGCCGAGCCTGCGTAGCGAGGGCATCCGGTCGGCGGTGGCCAGCCCGATCGTCGTCGAGTCGCGGCTCTGGGGGAGCATCGGCGTCGGGTCGCGCACACGGCTGCTGCCCGCCGACACCGAGCAGCGGCTGATCGCGTTCACCGAGGTCGTCGCGACCGCGATCGCCAACACCGAGAGCCGCACGGAGCTGGCCCGCTCGCGCGCCCGGGTCATCGCCGCGGCCGACGCCACCCGCCGCCGCCTCGAGCGCGACCTGCACGACGGCGCCCAGCAGCGGCTGGTCTCACTGGCGCTGGAGCTGCGCAACACCCAGGCGGAGGTGCCGGCCGAGCTGCCCGAGCTCAGCACGGCTGTCGGCCGGCTCGCCGACGACGTCACGCAAGTGCTGGACCAGCTGCGCGAGCTGTCGCGCGGCATCCACCCGGCGATCCTGTCCGAGGGCGGCCTGGGTCCGGCACTGCGCACCCTCGCCCGCCGCTCGCCTGTGCCCGTCGACCTGACCGTCCGCCTCGAGAGTCGCTACCGCGATGCCGTCGAAGTGGCCGCCTACTACGTCGCCTCCGAGGCCCTGACGAACGCCGTCAAACACGCCGAGGCCGACCACGTCGAGATTGTGGTCGAGGAGCGCGACGGCGTCCTGCATCTGCTCGTCGCCGACGACGGGGGTGGCGGCGCCGACCAGACCCGTGGGACCGGGCTGACCGGACTGTACGACCGGGTCGCGTCGCTCGGCGGCACCATGCGGGTCAGCAGTCCGGTCGGTGACGGGACCCGCATTCAGGTGCACCTTCCCCTGCAAACGTCCTGATCACGTCGCTACGCTGGCATGATGACCACGCAGCGCGATCCGTTCGCCGTCCGTGGCATCGGGCTGGGGCTGGCCGCGCTCGGCCGTCCGGGCTACCTGACGCTCGGTCACGGCCGCGACTTCACGGCGTCGGCGAGCGTCGACGAACTGCGCCAGCGCACACACGCCGTCCTCGACGCCGCCTGGGCCGCGGGTGTCCGCTACGTCGACGCCGCCCGGTCGTACGGGCTGGCCGAGCAGTTCCTCGGCGAATGGCTGGCCGCAAATCCCGGCCGGCGCGCCGAACTCACGATCGGCTCGAAGTGGGGCTACACCTACACGGCGCAGTGGCGCGTCGCCGCGCCCGTCCACGAGGTCAAGGACCACTCGCAGGCGACCTTCGAGCGGCAGTGGGCGGAGACCCTCGACGCGCTGGGCGGGCCGCCGGACGTGTACCTGGTGCACAGCCTCACCTCCGACAGCCCCGCCCTCGACGACCGCCGGCTGCTGGACCGGCTGGCGCAGCTCGCGGCCGACGGCGTCCGGGTCGGCTTCTCCTCGAGCGGGCCGGACCAGGCGGCGGTGATCGACCGTGCACTGGCCATGACGGCTGACGCCGCGGCCCCGTTCGGGGCGGTGCAGGCCACGTGGAACCTGCTCGAGCCGTCGGCCGGCCCGGCACTGGCCCGTGCTCACGACGCCGGCTGGTTCGTCGTCGCCAAGGAGGCCGTGGCCAACGGCCGGCTCACCACCCGCGGCGACGTCGAGTCGTTCCTCACGGCGGCACTGGAGGCCGGAATCGCACCCGACGCGCTGGCACTGGGTGTCGTCGTACGGCAGCCGTTCGTCGACGTCGCGCTGAGCGGCGCCACCACCGTCGACCAGCTGCTCAGCAACCTGTCCGACGCCGGCACCGACGGCGTCGTCCTGCCGGACCTGGCCGAGGACCCCGTCGCGTACTGGAAGATCCGCTCCGGCCTCGCCTGGACCTGACGGCACCATCGCGGCTCGCCGAGGACGACCGCGCCGTCCTGGTCGACGCCATGCGTGACAACACCACCGGCGACGAGCTGATCCGGGCCGGGGTCCCCGACGGCTGGCCGGTCGCGGACAAGACCGGCTCGGCCGGCCACGGCGGCCGTAACGACATCGCCGTCGTCGAGCCGCCCGGCGCCGCCCCGATCGTGCTCGCGATCTACAGCAACCGGCTCGACCCCGAGGCGGAGTCCGATTCCGCGCTCATCGCCGCCGCGGCCGAGATCGTCGTCGGGGCGCTCACCGGCTGACTGACGGTCACCGGCTCACGGCTCCGACGGGCGCAGCCGCGTGCCGTACCGGGCGAAGAGCGCCTCGTTGTGGGCGTCGCCCTCGGGCACGTTCGCCGAGACCAGTACCGGCACCTCCTCGCCGGCCGCGAGCAGCTGGCCACACACTTCGGTCACGAGCAGCTGGGCGATCAGCACGCCGGTCAGCGACGACGTCGGCGTGATGCGCACCCCGTTCGGGAGCGCCAACGTGGCGTCACCGCGCGGGGAGCCGTTGTCGATCACCACGTCGGCCAGCTCGAACAACCGCTGCCCCGACGGGTGCCGCGACGTGATCCGGCTGCTGTGCTCGACCGACGTGATCGCGATGAGGGGGTGCCCGCCCGCCTTGGCCAGCCGGGCCATCTCGACGACGGAGCCGTTGCCGCCGGAGTTCGAGGTGATGACGAAGACGTCGCTGGGGTGGATCTCGGCGAGGTCGAGAATGCGCTGGGCCAGTGCGGGGTCGCGCTCTACGGTGGGGTCGAGGATCTCGCGCGGGTCCGCTCCGCCGTACATGACGAGGTCCTTGATCGACAGCGCGTTCGCCGGGACCAGCCCGCCGGCTCGGCCGACGATCTCGGCGGTGATGGAGCGCGAGTGCCCGGTCGCGAAGGCCTGGATCAGGCCGCCGGCGCCCAGGGCATCGGTGATCAGCCGCGCGGCCGCGGAGATGGCGTCGGCCTGCGTGGCGATCAGCCGGTCGGCCGCCTCCCGCAGGATCCGCGCGGCGGCGGCCTGGCCGATCGGCTCGAGGTCGGTGCTGGTCACGTGATCATCCTCCGTGGCTGGATCGATGGGCGAGCTCGTGCAGTGCCCCGGCGACGTGGTCGGCGGCGTCGGGGCGGAAGGGCGAGATGAGGACCTCGTAGGCGGGCGTGCCGAAGTCGGCCGCGGCCGGGAGGTAGCCGGCGTAGCCGTTGGCGTACCCGAGCAGCACCGCAGGTGCCGCGGCGTCGCGCAGCGACAGGAACGGCTCGCCGCCGATCCCTTGCATCGTCAGCCCGCCGAGGCGGACGACGCCCAGTTCCAGCGCGACCGGGTCCGGGCCGACGGCGTCGGCCGCGGTGTCGTCGTGGGTGCGTGCGGCAGCCGCCTCGACGCCCTGCAGCGCCGTGACCGCGGCGCGGCCGGCCGGGTCGTCGTCAGCGAGCTCGGCCAGCTGTGCGGCGAACTCCGCGCGCAGGCCGTCGAGCCGGTCCCGGTCGTCCTGCCGGGCCGGTAGAGTCAGCGTCCGCCGGGCCGCGACGATGCCGTCGTCGGCACTCCAGCTGCGGCCGGGCGTGGCGACGAGCGCGGACAACTGCCCGGCTGCCAGCTCGGCGAGGCGCCGCCCCTCGTCGACGGTCTGGGCGGTGCGGGTCCAGCGAGTGCTGATGTCGCCGGCGGCGCCGGTGGCGACGACGACCCAGGGCGACCCGCCGAGTGCCGCTCGCAACTCCTCCCGGATCCACGCCGTGAGGTCCCCGCTGACCACCGTCGACGACGCCGGTAGGACCGTCGGGTGGACCGGCACGACGGCCAGCACCCCGGTGGGCCGGCCGGTGGGCCCGAAGCGCAGTACATCGACCGGTACCCGCCGGTCACCGGCGTCGGTGGCGCGCCGTGAGCCGACACCGTCGAGCCCGCCCGAGATGTGGCTCGCTTCGCACTCGGCCTCGTTCGCGACCGCGCGCCGAGCCGCCTTGTCCGCCGCGTCGGCGACGGCGGTCAGCCAGGTGCCGGGCGTCGTGCCGCCGCCCGGGCGCGAGCCGACGTCGGGGCCGGAGTGCGTGTGCGTCGCGCACACCCAGACCTCATCACCGATCCGGCGCCGGACCTCGGCGGCCAGGTCGGCATTCACACCGACCAGCTCGGCCACGACCAGCAGGAACCGGTCCGGCCCCGAGGCGATCGACACGCAGTCGACCTGAAGCGGCGCCAGGACGCCGGCCGATGGCGAGGTGCGCGCGGCGTACCCGCCCATGGGCGTCCCGTCGGGCACCCTCAGCAGGGCCGTGCCGTGACCCACCCTCATCGCAGTGCCTCGACCAGGCGCCGGGTGATGGCCATGGGGTTGGTGACCGCGGTTCCGACGACGACGGTGTGCGCGCCGGCCTCGAACCCGGCGAGCACCTCCTCGCGAGTCCAGAACCGGCCCTCGGCGACGATCGGGCAGTCCAGCTCGGCAGCCAGCGCCTTCACCAGGTCGAGGTCGGGCCCGTCGCCGGCGGCCGAACCGGGGCCGCCGGTGTATCCGGACAACGTCGTCCCGACCAGGTCGGCCCCGGCCGCGCGGGCGAACCGGCCCGACTCCAGTGAGTCGACATCGGCCATCACGGGCACCCCCAGCTCGTCGTGGATCCGGGCCACCAGGTCGGTGAGCGAGCCGCCGTCGGGCCGTGGTCGCGCCGTCCCGTCGAGCGCCACCGCCGATGCCCCCGCCCGCACCACCGCTGCGGCGGAGCCGAACGTGGGCGTGATGTAGACACCGCCGCGGTCGCCGGTCTTGTTGATCCCGAGGATCGGCAGGTCGACGACGGCGCTGATGGCGGCCACGTCGGCCGGACCGTTCGCGCGGATCCCGGCTGCCCCGCCGGCTACGGCGGCCCGCGCCATGAGCGCCATCGGCCCCGGTCCGTGCAGCGGATTGTCCGGGCCCGCCTGGCAGGAGACCACGACGGAGCGGTACGGGAACACGGCGTCAGACATGGGCGTCACTCCCGGCGGTCAGCATCAGCGGTGTGTACGGTCCGAGGCCGTCGGCGAGCAGCCGCACGGCGCCGTCGAGCGGCGGCCCCAGCGGCTCCTGCACCCGCACCTGCGGAAACCGCGCCCGTACGGCGTCGACGAACGGCCGGCGGACGAGGTCGTCGATGGTGAACAACCCGCCGGTGTAGGAGAGCGGGACGTCCGAGCCGCCGTCGGGGAATGCCCGGGCCAGCACCGACGCCGTCGTCGCCACCAGGTCGTCGACGGCGCCGGCCCAGATGTCGCGTGCCACGGGGTCGCCGGCGCGGGCGACCGCCGCGACCCACGGCGTGCAACTCGCGACGATCCGCACGGGCGCGGGCGAGGTGTAGATGCGCTGCGACAGGCCGGCGAGGTCGCCGAACGCCTCGCGTGCGGCGCCGGTGAGCGCGGTGGCCGGGCCGCGGCCGTCGCGCTCGGCCATGACCGCGCGCAACGCCGCCCGGCCGACGGCGAACCCACTGCCCGAGTCGCCCAGCAGGTACC
Organism: Jiangella rhizosphaerae; assembly: GCF_003579925.1. GTDB lineage: Bacteria > Actinomycetota > Actinomycetes > Jiangellales > Jiangellaceae > Jiangella > Jiangella rhizosphaerae. The sequence goes on from NZ_QUAL01000154.1 coordinate 34,724, forward strand.
CGTGGCCGTCGGCCTGGTGCGCGGACCCGTCGGCGGCGATGCCGAGGCACACCACGCCGGTACCGGCCGTCGTCACGACCCCGGCGGCGCCGCCGAGCGCACCCGCGTGCGCCGTCACCATGTCCGGCCCGAGCCAGACCTCGGTGCCGCCCAGCCGGTCGCTGATTCGCTCGGCCAGCCGCAGCCGGCGCTCCGGCTGCAGCGGCGCGGCGGTGAGGCCGAGGCAGATCCGCTCGATGCCCGCCGGTGCGCCGAGGGCGTCGTACGCCTCGGTGACGGCTTCGGCGACGCTGTCGAGCAGGTCGGTCCGGCCGCTGTAGGCGAAGCCGCCCGCGTGCGCGATCTCGGCGACCGCGCCGTCGCGGACCAGGGCCATCCGCAGGTTCGTCTGCCCGCCGTCGACGGCCAGTTCCAGGCTCACTTGATCCCCGCCGTCATGGTGATCCCTTCGACGAACTTGCGCTGCAGCACCAGGAAGAGCAGCAGCGTGGGCAGCAGGGCCAGCAGGGCCGCCGCCATCATCATCGGGATGCCGCCGGAGCCGAGGTTGTTGGCCTGCATGGCCGCCAGCCCGACCGGCAGCGTCTGGTGCTCGGCGTCGTTGCCGACCAGCAGCGGCCACAGATGGCTGTCCCAGTTGGTCATGAAGATGAACAGGGCCAGCGCCGCCATGGGCGAGACCATCATCGGCGCCACGACGTTCCACAGGATGCGCAGCTCGCCGGCGCCGTCGATGCGGGCCGCCTCGAGCAACTCGTCCGGCAGGCCGTCGATGCTCTGGCGCATGAGGAAGATCCCGAACGCGCTGGTGGCCGACGGGATGATCAGCCCGGCGAAGCTGTTGACCCAGCCCAGGTCGAACACCAGCGCGTAGAGCGGGACGTAGATGACCTCGAGCGGCACCATCAGCGTCGCCAGCACGACCAGGAACAGCACGTTGCGGCCGCGGTAGGTGAACTTCGAGAAGCTGTAGCCGGCCAGCGTGCAGGTGATGACGTTGAGCACCGTCACCGACACCCCGACCACGGTGCTGTTGAGGTAGTACCGGGCGAACGGCGTCTCTTGGAACGGCAGCGCGAAGTTGCTCCAGAGCCACTGCGACGGCAGCCAGCGCATCGGGTTGGCCAGGATCTCGTCGGCCGGCTTCACCGCTGACAGCGCCGCGTAGACGAACACCGACGCGAACACCAGTCCGCCGGCCAAGAGCAGCAGGAGGACGACGACCCTGCCGACCGGCCGGCGCCGGCGGGAGACCGGACGCGCCGGCGCCGCCGGGCGCTGCGCCACTGCGGCGCTCATGCCGACCTCCTCAGCGCCCGCAGCTGCACGAATGTCACCATGAGCAGCAGGACGAACATGAGGACGGCGACGGCGGACGCGCGGCCCATGCGGGCGCTGGCGAACGCCGTCTTGTACACGAACAGGTTGATCACCTCGGTGCCGAAGCTGCCGCCGGTGAGCACCACCTGCGGGCTGAACGACTGGAAGCCGCGGATGACGGCCATGACCAGGACGACGACGCTGATCGGCTTGAGCAGCGGCAGGGTCACGTAGCGCAACCGCCGCAGCGAGCCGGCGCCGTCGAGCGCCGCCGCCTCCTGCAGGTCCTTCGGAATGTTCTGCAGGCCGGCGAGGAAGATGATCAGGAAGAACCCGACCTCCTTCCAGATCGCCGCGATGGCGATGGCCCACTTGGCCCAGGTGCTCGACGTCAGCCACGGGATGTCGGTGTTCAGCGTCTGGTTGAGCAGGCCCTCGGGCTGCAGCACCAGCCGCCAGATGACCGAGACCGCCACCCACGACGTCGCGACCGGCGCGAAGTACATCAGCCGGACGAACGCGCTGCCGCGCATCCGCGTGTTGAGGCCGAGTGCCAGGACCAGCGCCAGCAGCACCGCTGGGCCGTAGGTCACGACCACGTAGAACAGCGAGGCGCCGAGCGAGGCGAGGAACCGGTCGTCGCCGAAGAGGAAGGTGAAGTTGTCCAGCCCGACCCAGACCGGCGGGCTGGTCAGGTTGTAGTCGTACAGGCTGAGCTGGAACACCCGCAGCATCGGATAGATCGCGAACGCCGCGAAGAGCACCAGCGCGGGCAGCGCGAACAGCAGGCCGACGGCGTCGCGGCGACGGCGCCAGCCGGAGGCGGCGGGCGCTGGGGGCCGGGCCCGCGCGGTGCGGGCCCGGCCCGGTGCGGTTCGAGTCAACGCCATGCGACTAACTCGTGACGCTCTGCTCGACCGACTCCGAGGCCTCCTCGAGACTCTCGGCCGGCGGCTGTCCATCGAAGATCGACCGCTCGACCGCCGCCTTGATGGCGTCCTGCACCTCGCTCCAGTGCGGCCCGACCTCGTCGAACTTGCCCTGCTGGTAGGCCTGCGACCAGACGTCGATGAAGGGGATGTCAGCTGCGGCGGGCGACTGCTCCCAGTCCTTCAGCGGCTGCACGAAGCTGACGTCGGAGAGCCAGCGCTCGTGCTGCGACGTCATGTACTCGATGAACTTCCAGGCCTCCTCCTGCTGCTCGGAGGCCTTGTTCACGGCGAAGTAGTAGCCATACCAACGCCCGGACGGGTTGGCCGGGTCGACCTGCGGGAGCGGCACGACGGCCAGGTTCTCGAACGTCTCGGGATTGTCGATGGCGATCTGCTCGACCGCCCACGGGTAGATCATCGTCATCGAGCGGCGGCCCGACGCGAAGTCCTCGAACGGCGACGTCGCCTCGCGCGAGGCGGTGTCGGCGTCGCCCACCTGGTCCTCGCGGATGAGGTCGTACCAGATCTGCAGCGCCTCGACCGATTCCGGCTCCGTCAGCGCCGACCCGGTGCCGTCCTCGGTGAGGATGGAGCCGCCGGTCTCGTTCAACAGGGTCTGCAGCTGCTGGGTGTACCAGCCGGAGTGCAGGTAGACGAAGTTGAAGCCCTCGTGTCCGGCGGCGACCAGCTGCTGGCCGTACTCGGCCACGTCGTCCCAGGTGGCGGGCGGGCTGGCGGGGTCGAGCCCGGCGTCGGCGAAGTGCTGGGTGTTGATGGCGAACGCCGTGGCGTTGAACTCGCTCGGCACGCCGTAGAGGGTGCTGTCGTCGCCCTTCGCGCCGTCGAGCGTGCCGTCGACGTAACGGCCCTCGAGCTCCTCGACGGAGCCCGCGCCGAACGCCGCCGGGTCGATGGGCGCCAGCAGGTCCTTCGGGATGTACTCGCCGCGCAGCGCGCTGTCGTCCATGTTGATGATGTCGGGGCCGGACCCGTTGCTCAGTGACGTCAGCATCTTGGTGCCGAAGTCGTTGTTCGGGATCGTCTCGTAGGTGATCTTCACGTTCGGGTTGGCCTCTTCGTACTCCGCGATGAGCTGCTCGTTCAGCTCGGTCATCGGCGGGTGCGTGTGGGTCCAGTAGGTCAGTTCGATCTGGTCGCCCTCGCCGGTGGAGCCGCCGCCGTCGTCGGAGCCGCAGCCGGCGGCTACCGCCAGCAGCGCGAGGGCCGGTATCAGGACCGTGCGGGCGCGCGGACGTGCACTCATGGGTTGCTCTCTTTCGTGGGGCCGCCCTCGACGGGGCGGAGATGTCGGTCAGGCGGGTCGCCGGACGCGGCGCATGGCCGGCGCCGGAACCGGTCGCAGCTCGGCCGTGAGCTGGAACCGGTCGCCCCGGAAGATGTCGGTGCCGCACTCGACGACCCGGCCGTTGGCGCCGAAGGTGACGACGTCGAGCTGGAACGCCGGCCGCCCCGGCTCGGTGTGCAGCAGCGCGGCGTCCTGCTCGTCGAGCAGCGTCGGCTCGATGGTGGTGCGCCCGGTCATGATCGGGATGCCGTAGCGGCCGGCCAGGAGGTCGTACCAGGAGCCGTTGAGGTCCGCGGGCGTGAGACCGGGCACGACGTCGTCGGCCACCCAGGTGGTCTCCAGGCCGATGGGGTCGCCGTCGGCGGTGCGGAGCCTGGTGAAGCGGACGATCGGGGTGTTGACGGGGATGCGCAGCGTGCGTGCGTGCCGCGGGTCGGCCGGGAGCCGCCGGAACTCCAGCGTCTCGCTGCCCGGGACGAGGCCGCGGCTGCGCATCTCTTCGGAGAACGAGGTCATGGCGAGCCGGCGGTTCAACTTCGGTCGCGCGACGAAGTTGCCCCGGCCGTGCTCACGTACGACGAACCCGGCCGTCGCCAGGTCGTCGAGGGCCCGCCGCAGGGTCATGCGGGCCACTCCCCAGTCGTGCGCCAACCGGCGTTCCGACGGGAGCGCGACGCCTTCGTCGCCGTTGTCGATGAGTTCGAGCAGGCGCCCGCGGACCTGCGCGACCTTGCCGGTCGCCGACCCGAATGCGTCGTTCGCCATGTCCGTGTGCTCCTCGACTGTGGTGAGGTGCGCACCTTTATAGTCGCTGCCGCAGGAGGGCACCAGGCGAAGGGCGAAGCTGCATTAGACCAGTCGTGCCCGGCTGAGCCCGGTGATGCCGCAGGCCAGCGCCCTTTCCGGCGGGCCGGGCCGCAACTGGTCCAATCGTGCTCAGCGCAGCAGCGACCGGGCGGTGGGCGCGAGCCGCAGGGTCAGGGGCGGTCGGGCCAGTCGCCGGTCCAGCTCGGCGCGCAGGCCGGTCTGCCGCTCCCACGCGGCCAGTTGATCGGCGTGCGCGGTGGCGTCGTCGAAGCGGGCCACGCAGACGAACGCGTTCTCGCCGGTGCGCACCGGCAGCGCCGGGTAGGTGTTCGGCGACGGGTCGGTCTCGAGCCGGGCCAGCGGGACGACGCCCAGTGCAGGCTGGACCTCGGCGGCGAAGAAGCGGCCGAACTCGCGCAGGTCGCCCGCCACCGAGTACACGGCCACCGCCACCAGCGACGACGGCGTCAGGGTCGCGTCGGCGGGTGGTCGCTCCGCGGCGCCGCCCACCCCCGGGAGCGGAAAGCCCGCGCCGTCGTCGGCCGGACGCAGCAGGTGGACGTCGTCGCTGTCGATCATGGTGGCGTTGGCGGCCGCGCCGTGTTCCTTCCAGACCGGGCCGGAGTAGAACGCCGTCAGGGCCGCCGCGCGCGACGGCATGTCGGCGAAGCCACGGAACCAGACGAACCGGTCGGGCCGGTCGAGGTCGCGGAACTGCCCGACCAGGCGCATGCCGAGCACCTCCTGCGTCTCGACGAACTCGCGGTCGAACAGGGTGACGAGGTCGTCGCGGCGGTCGGCGTGCACGGTGTACTGCCGCAGCTCGACGACGGGGCAGCAGAGGTCGCTGGTCATGCGGCGGACGATAGCGACCGGCACCGACACACACGGCCGGCGCGCGACCAGCGCCCGCAGCACCGTCTGCACCGCCGCGGCGAGGTGTACGGTGCCGGACAGGGGGTCGGCATGAGCGCACCACGCAAGGACTTCGACGCGGCGCTCGACGTCGCCAGCAGCAGGGCCCGGGCCTGGCTCGACACGCTCGGCGAGCGGACGGTGCGGGCCGTCGTCTCCGCCGACGACGTGCGGGCGGCGCTCGGGACGCAGCTGCCCGACGGACCGAGTGATCCCGCTGACGTGGTGCGGCTACTGGCCGACGCCGCCGAGCCGGGACTGGTGGCGACGCCGTCGGGCCGGTTCTTCGGGTTCGTCATCGGCGGCACGCTGCCGGCAGCGCTCGCGGCGGACTGGCTGGTCAGCGCCTGGGACCAGAACGCCGCGCTGCGCGCCGCCAGCCCCGCCGGCACCGCCGTCGACGACATCGCGGCGGCCTGGCTGCTCGACCTGCTGGGGCTGCCGTCCGGCGCGGGCGTCGGCTTCGTCACCGGCGCGACCATGGCGAACTTCGCCGGCCTGGCGGCCGCACGCGACGCCGTTCTCGCGCGGGCCGGCTGGGACGTCGGCGCGCACGGACTGGCCGGGGCGCCGCGGGTCCGGGTGCTGGTCGGCGAGGAGCGGCACGACTCCGTCGACTCCGCACTGCGCTACCTCGGCCTCGGCGCGCCGGAAGCGGTCGCCGTCGACGACCAGGGCCGGATGCGGGCCGACGCGTTCGCCGCGGCCCTCGCCTCGGGTGACGCGGCCGGGCCGGTCATCGTCTGCCTGCAGGCCGGCAACATCCACTCCGGCGGCTTCGACCCGTTCGCCGAGGTCATCCCGGCCGCTCACGCCGTCGGTGCCTGGGTGCACGTCGACGGCGCGTTCGGGCTGTGGGCGGGCGCGTCGCCGCACACCCGGGACCTGGTGGCGGCAGCCGGGGCGGCCGACTCGTGGGCGACCGACGCGCACAAGACCCTCAACGTGCCGTACGACAGTGGCATCGTCGCCGTCCGCGACCCCGCGGCGCTGCGGTCGGCCATGAGCTATCACGCGGACTACCTGGTCACCGACGCGACCTACCTCGAGCCGTACGAGCGGGTTCCGGAGCTGTCGCGGCGGGCGCGGTCGGTGCCGGTGTGGGCGGCGCTGCGCTCGCTCGGCCGGTCCGGGCTGGCCGGTCTGGTCGACCGGTTGTGCCGCCACGCGACCGCGTTCGCCGACGGCGCGCGAGCCGTCCCGGGCGCCGAGGTGCTCAACGACGTCGTGTTCACCCAGGTCTGCCTCGCCTTCGGCGACGACGAGCGGACCCGCGAGGTGGGCCGGCGGCTCATGGCCGACGGCACGGTGTGGATGACCGGCTCGCTGTGGCGCGGCCGCGAGGTGCTGCGCATCTCGGTGAGCAACTGGTCCACCGACGACGCCGACGTCGCCCGCGGCCTCGACGCCCTCGCTCGAGCGGCCCGGACCGGATGAGCGCTCGTGCGCCCACACTGGATGGTTGAGGGATCGGTGCCGCCCAGGCGACACCGATCCCTCAACCATGAGCGGAGGGCCTCAGCTCGCGTAGCGGGCCAGCAGGTCCGCGAGCGGTTCGCGCCGGTCGCACGCCGCGAACGCGAACGACGCGCCCAGCTCGGCGGCCTCGTCGGGGGTGACGCCCTCGAAGCAGCGGGCGAAGTCACCGGCCATGGGCTCGGCCAGCAGGATGTGCCGGACCAGCACGTCGACCCAGCGCTTGCGGCCCCACGGGAACGGCGCGTAGTCGGGGAATTCCTTCTCGAACAATTCGTCGATGGGGTCGAGCACGGAGCGCACACCGTCGTCGACCGACCCCCAGGCGTCGACCCCCAGCCGCGCCTTCTTCTTCAGCACCGGCGCGATGCGGCGCAGGTACGGTGAGTCGGCCCGCGCATACGTCAGCCCCTGCAGCCCGATGTCCTTGTACGTCCACAGCGCCCAGCTGGCCCCGTGCTCGCGGTACAGCGTGAGCTGGTCCTCGAGCAACCGGTAGCGCTGCTCGTCGCGGGCGGGGTCGCCGGTGTAGACGGGACCGAACTCGCCGATCCAGATCGGGGTGCCGGTGTTGCGCATGAACTCGGTGCGGGCAAGGAACGTCTTCTCGACGTAGGCGCGGTCGACGTACTGGCCGCGGCTCTCACCGGGATACGGCCCGCCGTCGACGAAGCCGGGCAGGGCGTAGTCGTGGGCGGTGTAGACGGTGTTCGGCAGCGGGTCGCCGAACATGTGGAACTCCGTCGAGTACCGGTTGCCGTCGAGGAAGAGCACGTGGTGCGGATCGACGGCGCGGATGGCCGCCTCGAGCCGCTGGTAGAACGGGCCGACCACCTCGCCGGTGGCGTCGCCCGGCTCGTTGACCGGGTTGTAGCCCGCGACCCACGGGTTGGTCTTGTAGCGGTCGGCCAGCGCCTCCCACAGGTGCACCACGCGGTCCTGGAAGTGCCGGTGGTTCCAGAACTGCGCGTAGTGCGTGGGGTTGTCGCTGTGCCAGTGCTGGTTCTGGGCGCCGGGCAGCGCGTGCAGGTCGAGGATCGTGTAGATGCCGTGGCGGGCGCAGGCATCGACGACGGTGTCCAGCCTGCGGAAGCCGGACTCCTTCAGCTCGAACGGCCGGTCGTCGTCCTCGAAGTGCCGGTAGTTGAACGGGACGCGCAGCGAGTTCAGCCCCAGGGAGGCCAGGTGGGCGGCGTCGTCGTCGGTGAAGAAGGAGGTGAGGAACGAGTCGAAGAACCGCTCGTAGGCCTCGTCGCCGAGCACGCGGCGCAACGCCTTGCGCTGCAGTGACTCCGTCGACGGGTAGCCGGTGATGAAGTTCTCCATGTTCATCCAGCCGCCCAGGCCTAACCCACGCAGCACCAAGGGGGATCCGTCGCCGCCGACGAGCCGGGACCCGTCGACGGCGACGAAGCCGGACACCGTCATCGCACGCCGTACAGGTAGTCCAGCGCCAGCTGGTCCAGCCGCTCGAACGCCATGCCGCGCTGCGCCGCCTCGTCCGGGTCGAACTCGTCGTTGCGGAAGGAGTCGACGGTCTCGCCCGGCGCCGCGGTGGGCGTGGCGAGCTGGTCGAGCCGGGCCGCCGCCAGCGCCTCCTGGACCTCGGGGTCGGCGCGGAACGCGGCGGTCTTCTCGCGCAGGATCAGGTAGTTGCGCATGCAGCCCGCAGCCGACGCCCACACGCCGTCCATGTCCTCGGTGCGCGGTGGCTTGAAGTCGAAGTGCCGCGGGCCGTCGTAGCCGCCGGACTCGATGATGTCCACGGTCCAGAACGCCCCGCGCGCGTTCCCGGCGCCGAAGCGGAGGTCCTGGTCGTAGCGCGGGCCGGTCTGGCCGTTGAGGTCGATGTGGAAGAGCTTGCCGTGCCAGAGCGCCTGGGCGATGCCGTGCGCGTAGTTCATCGACGCCATCTCCTCGTGCCCCACCTCGGGGTTGAGGCCCACCAGCTCGGGGTGCTCGAGCTCGTTGATGAAGGCGATGGCGTGGCCGATGGTGGGCAGCAGGATGTCGCCGCGCGGCTCGTTCGGCTTCGGCTCGATGGCGACCTTGATGTCGTAGCCGCGGTCGAGGATGTACTGGCCGAGGAGGTCGAACGCCTCCTTGTAGCGGTCGAGCGCGGCCCGGATGTCCTTGGCGGCACCGGACTCCGCGCCCTCGCGGCCGCCCCAGGCGACGAACACCTTGGCGCCCAGCTCCGCGCCGAGGTCGAGCTGGTCGGCGGCCTTGCGGATGGCGAAGCGGCGCACGTCGCGGTCGTTGTTGGTGAACCCGCCGTCGCGGAAGACGGGGTGCGAGAACAGGTTCGTGGTGACCATCGGCACCTGCAGCCCGGTCTCCTCCAGCGCCTGGCGGAACGGCTTGAGCGCGGCGTCGCGCTCGGACGGCGACGCACCGAACGGGATGACGTCGTTGTCGTGGAACGTGATGCCGTAGGCGCCCAGCTCGGAGAGCTTGTGCACGGCGGCGGCAGGGTCGAGCCGCGGCCGGACGGCGCCGCCGAAGACGTCCACCCCCTCCCAGCCGACCGTCCAGAGGCCGAAGGAGAACCTGTCCTCACGGGTGGGGGTGTAGTCGTTCATGTGCGCGGCCTCCAGCCGAAAGTTTCTTGGGTGTTACGCCACCCTAGGCCCGCGCCGATCGCGACCGCAAGGGCTGGACGTGGGTTGATGATGGACCATTGACGTGCAGCTGTGACGCTCGTTACGGTGGCGGCTCCGAAACTTTCGGACGACGGACGGAGACGCGCTGTGTTGCTGGTCAGGTTCGCCACCCCCGACTCTCCGGCCGCGAGCGTCGGCGTCCTCGACGGCGGCACCGTCACCACGCTGGACGGTGTGGGGTCGCTCGGCGAGCTGTGGTGGCTGCCGCTGACGTCGCTGCGGCCGGTGGTCGAGGGCGCGTCGGGACCGTCGTTCCCCCTTGCCGGCGTCTCGCTGCTGCCTCCGGTCGACGGCGGCACCGAGGTCTGGGCCTGCGGCGTCACGTACAAGGTCTCCGAGGAGGCGCGGATCGAGGAGAGCGAGCGCGCCGCGTCCGTCTACGAGCTGGTCTACGACGCCGAGCGGCCGGAGCTGTTCTTCAAGTCCGTCGCCTGGCGAGTGGTCGGCCACGGCGAGCCGATCGCCGTCCGCGCCGACTCCCGCGTCGACGTGCCGGAGCCGGAGGTCGCCGTCGTCGTCACCGCGCACGGCGAGATCGCCGGGTACACCGTCTGCGACGACGTCTCGTCGCGGACCATCGAGGGCGAGAACCCGCTCTACCTGCCGCAGGCCAAGGCCTACCTCGGTGCGTGCGCCGTCGGCCCGGGCATCCGTCCGGCGTGGGAGGTGCCCGACCCGTACGCCTTGCCGGTGTCGATGACGATCGAGCGCGACGGCGCCGAGGACTGGTCCGGGACGGCGAACACCGGCCAGTTGCGCCGGCGGTTCGACGAGCTGGTGTCGTTCCTGCTGCGCGCCGACGTGTTCCCCGACGGCGCCGTGCTGTCGACCGGCACCTGCCTGGTTCCGGCCGCGCCGTGGACGCTGCGTTCCGGCGATGTCGTCCGCATCGACGTCGGGGGCGTGGGTGAGCTGGCCAACCCCGTCGTCGAGGGCGTCGAGGCGATGTCGTGGCTGGTCGACGCCCGCGACGACGTCCGGCTGCGTGCCGCGGGCAGGCCGGCGCCGTGACGACGGAGCGCGCGCGGGTGACCATCGCGGAGATCGCCCGCGAGGCCGGCGTCTCCGAGGCGACGGTCAGCAAGGTGCTCAACGGCCGGACGGAGGTCGCGCCGGCCACCCGCGCTCGCGTCCAGGACCTGCTCGACGCCCGCGGCTACGAGCGCCGCGGAACCCGGGTCGAGGAGCGCACCGGCCTCATCGATCTCGTCATCTCCGAGATCGACACACCGTGGTCGATGGACGTGCTGCGCGGCGCCGAGCAGGAGGCGCGCCGGGCCGGCGCCGCCGTCGTCGTCACCTCCACCGAAGGCCGCGACGACGCGAGCTGGCTCGACCGCGTCACGGCCCGCCGCTCCGACGGCGTCCTGCTGGCGCTGGCGCCGTTGCCGGCCGGCGGCGCTCGCCGGCTCACCGCGGCCGGCATCCCGTTCGTGCTGGTCGACCCGGTCGGCGGGTTCGACCCCGCCATCCCGACCGTCGGCGTCACGAACTGGGCCGGCGCGCTCGCCGCCACCGAGCATCTGATCGGGCTGGGGCACCGGCGCATCGGCGCCATCACCGGTCCACCGGAGCTGGTCTGCAGCCAGCAGCGCGTCGAGGGGTACCGCGCCGCGCTCGGCCGGGCCGGCCTGCCGGTGGACGAGGCTCTCGTCCGCTTCGGCGACTTCCGCCCGGGCGGCGGCGCCGAACAGGCGCGGACGCTGCTCGACCTGCCGGACCCGCCGACGGCCATCTTCGCCGGCTCGGACCTGCAGGCCACGGGCGTCTACGCCGAGGCGCACCGCCGCGGGCTGCGGCTCCCCGACCAGCTCAGCGTCGTCGGCTTCGACGACGTCGCGCTGTGCGAGTGGGTCTCGCCCGCGCTCACGACGGTCCGGCAGCCGCTGCTGGAGATGGCCCGCATCGCGATCCGTACCGTCCTCGACCCGCCCGGCACCGACCAGCCGCTGCGCATCGAGCTCGCCACCAGTCTGGTCACCCGGGAGAGCACGGCCCCACCCCGCTGATCTCCCTTCCCTTGTGGGACTCGCCGCCGCCTGGGTCCTCGCGGTCGGCGTTTGTGGCGGGCCACAATGGCCGGGTGGTCGCTCCGGAGATCTCGGCGCGCGAGGCCGAGGTGCTCGCGGCGCTCGGCGAACACCTGACCAACGCCGAGATCGCCGCCCGGTTCGTCATCTCCGTCCGCACCGTCGAGAGCCACGTGTCCGCGCTGCTGCGCAAGTTCGGCGCGAGCGACCGGCGGGCACTGGCCGCGCTGGCGCCGTCGGTGGTGTCGGCCGGTCCGGCCGCGCCCGGCCTGCCGGCGCCGCTGACGTCGTTCGTCGGACGCGAGGCCGAGCGGGCCGCGCTGCTGGAAGCGGTCACGTCGCAGCGCCTGGTGGTGGCGGTCGGCCCGGGAGGGGTGGGGAAGACTCGGCTGGCGCTGGCCGTCGCGGCCGACGTCGCGGACCGGTTCGCCGGGGGCGTCTGGTACACCGACCTCGTTCCCGTGCCCGACGGTGACGCCGTGCCGGCCGCCGTGGCGACGGCGCTGGGCCTGGGCGAGCAGCCGGGCCGGAGCGTCCTGGAGACGGTGACCGGCTGGGCGCGCGGACGCTCGGCGCTGCTGGTCCTGGACAACTGCGAGCACGTGCTCGACGGCGTCGCCGGGTTCGTCGAGCCGTTGCTGGCCGCCGCGCCCGGGTTGACGGTCCTGGCCACCAGCCGATCCCGGCTACTGCTGCCGTTCGAGTGGGTGGTGCCGGTCGGTGGCTTGGGCGACGACGCGGGGGCGTTGTTCGTCGAGCGTGCTCGTGCGGCCGGTGTCGTGCTGGACGCCGGGTCGGCCGGGCCGGTGGCGGCGATCTGCGCCGCGCTCGACGGCAACCCGCTGGCGATCGAGCTGGCCGCGGCCCGGTTGCCGGCCGTCGGGCTGGACGGGCTGGAGAGCGGGCTGGGCGACCGGCTCCGGCTGCTCGACGGCGCGCGTCGCGGCGGCGGGCGGCACGGGTCGCTGCGCTCGGCGCTGGACTGGAGCCACGACCTCCTCGACGACGTGGGACGGGCGGTCCTGCGGCGGGTGTCGGTGTTCGCGGCGCCGTTCCGGGCCTCCGACGCCGCGGCGGTGGCCGGGGGCTCTGCCGCGACGCTGGCCGCCCTGGCCGACGACAGCCTGCTGGTGCCGGTGGCCGGCGGGGACGCGACCCGATACCACGCGCTGGAGACGATCCGTCAGTACGGCGCCGAGCGGCTCGTGGAGGCGGGTGAGGACGAGGAGGTCCGGGCCGCGCACCTGCGCTGGTGCACCGAGGAGGGGACGGCGCTGCTGGCCGCCGACGCCGCGGCCCCTGACTGGCGCGGCCGTTTCGACCTCCTCGTCGACGACCTCCGCGCCGCCGTCGCCTGGGCCGCCTCGGTGGAACCCGCCGCCATCTCTCCAGGCTCCTCCGCGGCGGAGGCGGCATCCCTGCTGGGCCGGCTCTGTCACCGTCGCGGGCTGCCGGCCGAGGCGCAGCGCCGGTTCGAGCAGGCCGCCACACTCGCGCCGGACGACGCAGGCGCGGCTACCCAGCTCCGTCTCGCCGCCGGGTCGGCGCGGTCCCGGCTGGCCGGCGACGACGCCCTGCGGCTGCACCTCGCCGCGGCCGAAGCCGCCGAGCGCGCGGGCGACACCGTCCTGGCAGCCCGCCAGTACGCCCACGCGGCCGAACTCGTGCACCGCTCCGCCGGCATCCTGACCGAGGTGCCGCCCGCGGCGACCGCGGCGGCCTGGCTGGCCACCGCCCAGCGGCTGGCAGGCGACGACCCCGGGACCCGTGCCCGCTGCGCCGTCGTCGAGGCGTTCGCCGCCGCGGACACCGACCCGCACACCGTCGCCGTCACCGAACGAGCCCTCGAGCTGGCCCGGGAGAGCGGCGACCCGATCGCCGAGAGCGCGGCCCTCGACCAGCTCACCGGCCTGCGGCTGGCGCGCGGCGAGGCACGCGCCGCCCTGGAGAGTGCGCTGCGGCGGACGTCGTTGTTGGCCGGGCCGTCCGATCCCGAGCGCGGCTTCGAGCTGTCCGACGCGTACGGCATGGCGACCGAGTCGGCGATCGCCGCCGGCGACCTCCGGCAGGCCCGCCAGGCCGCCGAGACCCTCCGCGGCCTGCCGTCACAGCGCGAGGTCGCGCACGTCGGCACCGCGCGGCTCGTCGTCGTCATGGTGCTGACCGGCGACTGGACCGAGGCGATCGCCGTCGGCGAGCTGTTCCGGGAGAGCTGGGAGCGGGCCGGCCGTCCGCGCATCCCGTCGTTGCGCAGGGTCGCCGCCGCACTCGGCGCGGTCCACGGGGCGCGGGGCGACGCCGCGGCGCAGGCCGTCTGGCACGACGTCGAGGCGGGTGTGGGTGCGGTCGAGCGGCGGCCGCACGACCAGCGCGCCGTCGAAAGCGTCTTCACCGCGCTCGAGATGCTGCACCTCGACCGGCCGGCCGACGCGGTCGCCGTCCTGCACCGGCCGCCCGACGAGTTCCGCGGCTGGTTCGAACTGATCTGGCGGCCCTGGTACGCGGCCGTCTGGGCCGAGGCGGCCGTCCTGGCCGACCTGCCCGACGCGGCCGAGCGGGTCGGCCGCGCACGCCCGTTCACCACCGACAACGTCGTGGCCGCCGCCGTCGTCGACCGGACGGCCGCGCTGGCCGGCCGCGACCGTGACGGCGTGCTCGCGGCCGCGGAGACGCTGGACGCGGCCGCCTGCCGCTACCAGTGGGCGCGCAGCCTGCTCCTGGCCGGCGGCGAGCACCGCTCCCGCGGCGCCCGCGCCCTCGCCGACCTGGGCGCACCCATCCACTACTGATCCCTTCTCCCTCGTGGGCCGCACCGCCGCCTGGGACCTCGCGGTCGGCATCCACGGAGGCATTTCCGTGGTCGATCCGTGCTCACCACGGATGTCCGCCGGTCCTCGCGCGGCGATCGTGAAGTCATCGCGAAAAAAGTTCCGCCGCGGATGTCGAGAACGGGTTCCGCTCTCCGACGTACCGGGTGAGACCGCCCAGAGGAGAGACGATGACGATCACCATCCAGCACCCGCAGACCTCCGCCGCCACCGTGCTGCGCGGTGCCATCGCCGGCGCCGTCCACGAGCCGGGCGACGCCGGGTACGACCGGCACCGCAAGCCGCTGCTGCCGACGCTCGACCCGCGGCCGGACCTGGTGGTCGAGGCGCGGTCGACGGCTGACGTGCAGGCCGCGGTGCGGGCGGCCCGCGAGCACGACCTGCCGTTCTCCGTCCAGGCGACCGGGCACGGCACGTACGTCCCCAACGACGGCGGCCTGCTGCTGAAGACGACGGCCATGTCGTCGGTGTTCGTCGACCCGAGCCGTCAGGTCGTCCGCGTCCGTCCCGGCACCGTGTGGGGCGACGTGCTGGCGGCGACCCGGCCGTACGGGCTGGCACCGCTGTCCGGCTCGTCGCCGACGGTGGGCGTCACCGGCTACACGCTCGGCGGCGGGATGGGCTGGCTCGCCCGCAAGCACGGCTTCGCCGCGGACAGCGTGCTGTCGGCGGACATCGTGACGGCCGACGGCACGCTGCTGACCGTCAGCGCCGACCGGCACCCCGACCTGTTCTGGGCGATCCGGGGCGGTGGCGGCGGCTTCGGCGTCGTCACCTCGCTGGAGTTCCGCGTCTACCCCGTCGCGCAGGTGTACGGCGGCATCTCCTGGTTCGACGTGACGCGGGCGGCGGCGGCGCTGCGGGCCTACCGCGAGTGGGCCGCCACCGCGCCGGACGAGATGAGCAGCGCCGTCGTGCTGACGACGATCCCGGACGTCGAGGCGATGCCGGCCGAGCTGCGGGGCCGCCGGGCGCTCGGCATCAAGACCATGTACACCGGCCGCGCCGATGATGCCGAGCGGCTGCTCCGCCCGCTGCGCCTCGCCGCCGGCCCGGCGCTGGTCGACGGCTACCGGAGCATGGACTACGCCGACGCCGCGATGGGCGGCACCCCGGCACGGTTCTTCGACTTCTTCCCGGCCCTCGGCGACGAGGTCGTGGACACGGTGGTCGAGGCGGCAGAGGCCGGGTCGACGGTGGAGATCCGGCACTACGACGGCGCGACCGCCCGTCCCGGTGTCGATGCCGGACCGGTCAGCCACCGCGGCGTGCCGTTCAGCGTCATCCTCGACAAGCCGACGCCGGAGTTCGTGAACCGGCTGCGTCCGCACGGCATCGGCGGCGCGTTCCTCAACTTCCTCGCCGACACCACGCGGACGGCGGCCGCCTACACCCCTGCCGACTACGCCCGGCTGTGCGCCGTCAAGGCCGCCTACGACCCGGAGCGCTTCTTCGGCCAGGGCCACGCCGCCCTCGCCGCCTCGGAATGATCACGTTCACCACCCGATCCCCTGCGTCACGAGGACTTCAGGCCTCGTGACGCAGGGGTAGGCCTCGTGATGCAGCGCGGCGCTCAGACCGAGGCGAGGGCGCGGACGCGGGACAGGCGGTCGCGCCACCACTGCTCCCGCTTGGCGTCGGTGAGCCGGAACTCGGCCAGCTTCGGCGGGTCGGGGGACGGCGGCGCCGCCGGGACGGGGAGCGAGCCACCGAGCGGCCGCAGGCCGGCACCGTCGGCGACCACGTCGCCGGTGAACAGCGAGAGCGTCCCGAGCCCGCAGGCATAGGGCAGCTCCGGCAACGCGCCGGCCAGGGCGAGCTGACCGGCCAGCCCGACGCTGGTCTCCAACGCCGACGACACGACGCACGGCAGGCCGGCCGCTTCCGCGACCCGCAGCGCCCGGCGCACCCCGCCCAGTGGCGTCCCCTTGATGACGGCGACGTCGGCGGCGCCCGCGACGGCGACGCGGAGCGGGTCGTCGGCGCGGCGGATCGACTCGTCGGCCGCGATCGGGACGTCGACCGCACGCCGCACCGCCGCCAGCTCCTCCAACGTCCGGCACGGCTGCTCCGCGTACTCCAGCCCGCCCGCCGCCCGGTCCAGCAGCCGCAGCGACCGCACCGCGGTGTCGACGTCCCAGACGGCGTTGGCGTCGACCCGGACCCGCCCCGCGGCGCCCAGGGCCGCACGGACCGCCTCGACCCGGGCCAGGTCCTCGGCCAGCGAGTCCGCGTGGTCGGCGACCTTCACCTTCGCCGTCGTGCAGCCCGACGCGGCGACGATCTCATGCGCCCGCTCGGGCCCGACCGCCGGGACCGTGCAGTTGACCGGGATCAGGTCGCGCACCGGCGCCGGCGGCGGCAGCGTCGCCTGCTCGACGGCGGCCTGCAGCCAGGGCACGGACTCGGCGTCGTCGTAGTCGGCGAACGGGCAGAACTCGCCCCAGCCGGCCGGCCCCTCGATCAGCATGCCCTCGCGGACGGTGATGCCGCGGAACCGGGTGCGCAGCGGGATCGCGTAGACCAGCGCGCCCGCGAAGTCGAGGTCGGCCACCGGTCCATGCTGCCAGGGTTTGATCAGCGCACCCACGGGCACCCTAGGGGCGAGAGGCGCATGGCATGGACTGGTTCTCCGCCGAGGGCTACTGGCTGAGCCGGCTGGTCTTCCAGCGGGCTCTGGCCCTCGTCTACCTCATGGCGTTCGTCGGCGCCGTCCGCCAGTTCCGCGGGCTGCTCGGCGAGCGGGGCCTGACGCCGATCCCGAGGTACGTCGCACGCGTCCGGTTCCGCCACGCGCCGAGCCTGTTCCAGTGGCACTACTCCGACCGCTTCTTCGCAGCGGTCGCGTGGGTGGGCGTGCTGTGGTCGGCGGGCCTGCTGCTCGGCCTGGCCGACGATCTGCCGGTCTGGGCGAACCTGCTGGTCTGGGCGGTTCCCTGGGCGCTGTACCTGTCGATCGTGCAGGTGGGGCAGGTCTGGTACGGCTTCGGTTGGGAGTCGCTGCTGTGCGAGGTGGGGTTCCTGGCGATCTTCCTCGGGCCGGCGACGGTGCCGCCGCCGGTCCTGGTGCTGGTCGCGCTGTGGTGGGTGCTGTTCCGGCTGGAGTTCGGCGCCGGGCTGATCAAGCTGCGCGGCGATCGCTGCTGGCGCGACCTGACCTGCCTGTACTACCACCACGAGACGCAGCCGATGCCGAACCCGCTGAGCTGGTGGTTCCACCGGCTGCCGCGCTGGGCGCACCGCGTCGAGGTGGCGGCGAACCACGTCACGCAGCTGGTCGTCCCGTTCCTGCTGTTCCTGCCGCAGCCCGTGCGGACCGGCGCCGCCGTCGTCGTCATCGTGACGCAGGGATGGCTCGTGCTCAGCGGCAACTTCGCCTGGCTCAACGTGCTGACCATGGTGGCGGCGACGACGGCGGTGGGCGGCGGCCTGTGGTCGGCGGTCCTGCCGGTGGACGCCCGCGCCGAGCTCGCCGACCCGCCCGGCTGGTACGTCATCGTCATCATCGGGCTGGCCGCCGTGCTCGTCGTGCTGAGTTACTGGCCGGTGCGGAACCTGCTCTCCAGCCGGCAGGTGATGAACACCAGCTTCAACCCGCTGCTGCTGGTGAACACGTACGGGGCGTTCGGCAGCATCACCCGGATCCGGCACGAGGTCGTCATCGAGGGCACGACCGACGCGGTGATCGGGCCGGACACCGTCTGGCAGGAGTACGAGTTCCGAGGCAAGCCGGGCGACGTGCACCGCCGGCCGCGCCAGGTCGCGCCGTACCACCTGCGGCTGGACTGGCTGATGTGGTTCGCCGCGATCTCGCCGGGCTACGCGCAGCCGTGGTTCCCGGCGCTGCTGGCGAAGCTGCGTGACAACGACGCCGACGTGCTGGCGTTGCTGCGGCACAACCCGTTCCCGCACCTGCCGCCGGCACACGTGCGGGCGCGGCTCTACCGCTACCGGTTCACCGATCGGCGCGAGCGCCGCGACACCGGCGCGTGGTGGCACCGGACGCTCGTCGGCGACTACCGGGCCTGAACATACGCCGGCCCCGGGCGCTCGCCCGGGGCCTCAGCGTTCTTCTGAAAGGTGTCAGCCGGCCTTGATCATGTACTCGTCGCGTGCGGCCTCGAGCAACCCGCGCCACGACTGGACCTCGGGACGACGGCGGAGGAGGGCGCGACGCTCACGCTCCGTCATGCCGCCCCAGATGCCGAACTCGGTCCGGTTGTCCAGCGCGTCGGCCAGGCACTCGGTGCGGACCGGGCAGCCGAGGCACACGGCCTTGGCCCGGTTCTGCGCCGCACCCTGGACGAACAGCTCGTCTGGCTCAGTGCTGCGGCACGCCGCCAAGCTGGTCCAGTCATCGATCCATGTCATCCGGCTGTCACCCCCGTCAACTTGGTGAACACACCAAACCCTCTCTAGTTCACCCCGATGACGTGACGCTATGCAAACCCGAGGGTCATGACCAGACCCTGATCGACCGAAACCACTATCAACCGCTTGGACGATGGCGGCCGAGTCGAGCACCTGTTAGTGAGTGGCGCGCCGACTCTCAGTTAGAGACAGTGCGGCATAACGACGTAAGCTTGCCGTCCATGGCGATACGTCCCTCCGCCGTCGTAGCCACGATACGCCGTGTCCTCCTCGTCGCGGGTGTCGCCGCGCTGTGTGGCGTCCTGCTCGCAGGTCTCGCCCTGCCCGTGGTCGCCGGGCTGGGGCTCACCGCCCGCGAGAGTGCCGACACGTTCGCCGCCATGCCGGCCGACCTCGAGCCCGGCCCCATGGCCCAGACGTCGTACCTGTACGACGCCGACGGCCAGGTGCTGGCCTCGTTCTTCGAGGAGAACCGCGTCCCGGTCGGGCTCGACCAGATCGCGCCGGTGATGAAGGACGCCATCCTCGCCATCGAGGACGACCGCTTCTACGAGCGCGGCCCCATCGACATCCAGGGCACGCTGCGGGCGTTCCTGCGCAACGTCGAGGCGGGCGAGACGCAGGGTGGTGGCTCCACGCTCACCCAGCAGTACGTGAAGCAGGTGCGCATCTCGCAGGCCACCACCCCCGAGGAGGTCGCCGAGGTCCAGGCGAGCAGCGGGGTCGAGGGCTACCGCCGCAAGCTCGAGGAGCTGCGCATGGCCGTCCAGGTCGAGCAGGAGCTCACCAAGGACGAGATTCTCGAGCGCTACCTCAACATCGCCTTCTTCGGCTCACGCTCATACGGCATCGAGGCCGCCGCGCGGACGTATTTCTCCACCTCCGCCGCGGAGCTGACACTGCCGCAGGCCGCGCTGCTCGCCGGCATCGTGCAGCAGCCGGTCGCCTACGACCCCACCCGCGACCCCGAGGCCGCGCTGGGCCGCCGCAACGTCGTGCTCAACCGCATGGCCGCCACCGGCCGCATCACCGAGGCGGAGGCCGCCGAGGCCCGGCAGACCGATCTCGGCCTGAACCTCAGCGCCACGCCGAACGGCTGCGTTCCTTCGTACGCCGGCTACTTCTGCGACTACGTCGTGCACGAGCTGCTCACCATGCCGGAGCTCGGCGAGACGCCTGAGGAGCGCCAGGCGATGCTCGAGCGTGGCGGCCTGCGCGTCGAGACCACCATCAGCGCGTCCGCGCAGCAGGCCGCCCAGGCCGCCGTGTCCGACCGCGTCGCGCCCACCGACTCCGCCATCGGCTCGCTGGCCACGGTGCAGCCCAACAACGGCTACATCCGCGCGATGGCCAACTCCCGCACCTACGGCGTCGAGGGCAACGGCGTCAGCAGCATCAACTACGCCGTCGACGAGAACATGGGCGGCGGCAACGGCATCCAGTCCGGGTCGACGTTCAAGGCGTTCGTGCTGGCGGCGGCCATCGACCAGGGCATCCCGCTCAACACGTCGATCAACTCGCCGCAGCAGGTCAACCTGCGGGTGAATTCGTTCGACACCTGTGAGGGACGCATCCGCAGCAGCGAGACCTGGTCGCCGAAGAACTCCACCGGCAGCGGCACGTTCAACCTGCGCACCGGCACGGAGCGCTCGGTGAACACCTTCTTCGCCCAGTTGGAGCAGCGCACCGGGCTCTGCGCGCCGGCCACCATCGCGCAGAGCGCCGGCGTCATGCGTGCCGACCTCGACGAGAACGGCGAGGTGCAGCCGCTCGCTCAGGTGCCGTCGTTCACCCTGGGCGCCAACGAGGTGTCGCCGCTGTCGATGGCCGCGGCCTACGCGATGTTCGCCAACCGCGGCGTCCACTGCCCGACGACGTCGGTCGTCCGGGTCACCGACGCCGCAGGCAACGTGCTGGTCGACCACACCCAGCCGACCTGCGAGCAGGTCCTCAAGCCTGAGGTCGCCGACGCCGTCAACTCCGTCCTGCAGGGGGTCATCCACAACCCGGGCGCTACCGGCAACCGCATGCGCCTCGACGACGGCCGACCGGCGGCGGGCAAGACCGGTACGACGAACGGTGCCATCGCCGTCTGGTTCGTCGGCTACACGCCGCAGCTGTCCACGGCCGTGGCGGTCGCCGACGTCGACGGCCGGCTGGAGTCGCTGGACGGCCGCACCTACAACGGCGAGCGGATCCGTGAAGCCTGCGGTGGCTGCATCCCCGGTCCCATCTGGAAGCAGATGATGGACGACGCGCTCGAGGGCGCCGAGGAGATCCCGTTCACCGCGCCCGACCCTGAGACCATTCGCGGCGTGACCGTGCCGGTTCCCGACGTCCGCGGCATGGACGCCGACGCCGCCATCCAGACGCTCCAGGACGCCGGCTTCAGCGCCGCCGTCGGTGGGGAGGTGAACTCGGACTTACAGGAGGGCCTCGTCGTCAGCACCGACCCCGGTGCCGGCGCTGAGGTCGTCTCAGGTTCGAACGTCACCCTCACGGTGAGCAACGGCGAGCCCGAAGAGCCCACCGACGATTTCACCGTCGGCCCGCCCGTCGAGCCCCCGGTCTTCGGCGACGAGGACGGCAACGACAACGGCAACGAAGGCGGCGGCAACGACGGCTGGCGCGACGGCTTCCTGAACACCATCCCGTAGCGGCCGCGGCGTCGGCGAGGCTGGGCGGGAGCCGTGGCCGGCAGGACGTGGACGCTCGTCGGGCGGGCGCTGGCCGGCGTCGTACTGGGTCTGGTGGTGCTCGTCGCGGCGGGCATCGCCATCGTGTGGTGGCAGTGGCAGCAGGCCGAACAGGAGGTCCTGGACGATCAGGCCACGCAGGCCGAGATCGTCCGGGGCAAGCTGGAGCGGCTGCGCGACCGAGGACCGCTCCTCGAGGCGGACGTCGCCGAGGTCGTCGACAGGGCGGAGAACGGGACGCTCTACTCGATGACCGAGCGACGTGACGACACCTACATCGTGGCCTCAGTGGGTGCGCTCGGGGGCCCGGCCATCAGCGTGCAATCCGGTCCGGACTACGCCTGCTACGGCTTCACCGTCCCGGCGTCGTCCGAACCGGTCACCGTCGAGCGACTGTCCCCCGAGGAGGGCCGCTGGCCCGAGGAATGCCGCAGCGACTGAGCGGCCGTCAGCGCGCGTCGAACAGCTCGCCGATCTCGCGCAGGCCGTCGAGGTCGTGGACGTCGCCCGCCAACGCGGGGATGCGGGTGACCGGGACCTCGGGGTGGGCGGCGCTGAAGCGCTCGCCGATCCGCTCGTCGCGGGCGGCCAGCTTGAGCCGGTCGGCGTGCAGGCGCAGCAGGGCCGCGGTCAGCGCGTGCGACCCGGACGACTCCAGCCGCTCGGCCGCCGCGACCGCCTGCTCCGCGCCGATGCCCGCCGCGTCGGAGGCGTGCACCCGGTTGAGCACCAGCCCGGCCAGCGGCATGGCGTCGCGGGAGAGCCGGTCGACGAAGTACGAGGCCTCGCGCAGCGCGTCGTGCTCGGGGGCCGCGACGACGATGAACGCGGTCTCCGGACGCTTGAGCAGGGCATACGTCTGCTCCGCCCGCTCGCGGAAGCCGCCGAACATGGTGTCGAGGGCGTTGACGAACGTCGACACGTCCTTGAGCAGCTCGCCGCCGAGGATCTTGGTCAGCGTCGACGTGACGACGTTGAAGCCGGCGTGCAGTAGCTTGAGGTACGTCCGTCCGCCCGCGCGCGCCGTGCCGCCGAGCAGCCGGATCAGCCGTCCGTCGAGGAACGACCCGAGCCGCTCGGGAGCGTCGAGGAAGTCCAGCGCCGACCGCGCCGGCGGGGTGTCGACGACGATGAGGTCCCAGTCGGAGCGGGCCCGCAGCTGGCCCAGCTTCTCCATCGCCATGTACTCCTGCGTCCCCGCGAACGACGACGACAACGCCTGGTAGAAGGGGTTGGCGAGAATCTGCCGCGCGCGGTCCGGCGTGGTGTGGTCCTCGACCACCTCGTCGAAGGTGCGCTTCATGTCGAGCATCATCGCGTCGAGGCTGCCGCCGGCCTCGACGTCGACGCCCTTGACGGCGCGAGGGGTGTTGTCGAGCTCGGACAGCCCCATCGACTGCGCCAGCCGGCGGGCGGGGTCGATGGTCAGCACGACGGCCTTGCGGCCCCGCTCGGCCGCCCGCAGCGCGATGGCCGCCGCCGTGGTGGTCTTGCCGACGCCGCCGGAGCCGCAGGTGACGACGATGCGAATGCGGCGGTCGTCGATGAGGCGGTCGACGTCGAAGTGGGCGGGCTTCGCGGCCCGTGGTCCGGGATTCACACGGCACCCTGCTCGGCCAGTGCGTCGGCCAGTTCGTAGAGAGCGGTCGGGTCGATGCCGTCGGCGATGCGCGGCAGTTCGTACACCGGCCGGCCGAGGTCGTCGACCAGCGCCCGCTGGGCCTCCTCCAGCGCCGTCCGCTCGGCGTGGTCCGCGGCCTCGCGGACGAGCAGGTCGACGACGCCGTCGGACGCGGGCAGCCCGGCGGCGCGCAGCCCGGCCAGCACGTCGTCGTGGTCGAGGCGGCCACGGCGGGCGGCGGGCAGCGAGCGGGCCGCGAGATGCGGCGGCCGGACCTGGTTGACGACGACGGCGCCCACCGGGATGTGCGCGGCCTGCAGGTCGGCGACGGCGTCGGCGGTCTCCTGGACCGGCATGTCCTCGAGCAGCGTCACGACGTGCACGGCCGTGCGCGGGCTGTGGATGAGGTCGGTGATGGAGTTGGCCTGCCGGTTGATCGGGCCGACCCGGGCCAGCGACGACACCGACGTGGTGACGTCGAGGAAGCGGACCACGCGGCCGGTCGGCGGGGCGTCGAGCACGACGGCGTCATAGGCGTAGTGGTCGCCGGTGCGGCGCCGGGTGGCCTCGTACGCCTTGCCGGTGAGCAGGACGTCGCGCAGGCCCGGGGCGATGGTGGTGGCGAAGTCGACGAAGCCGAGCTTGTCCAGCGCCCGTCCGGCCCGGCCGAGCCGGTAGAACATCGCGAGGTACTCGTGCATGGCCTCGCGTGCGTCGATGGCAAGGGCGAAGACCTCGCCGCCGCCGGGCGCCGAGGCCACGCGGTGCTCCTCGTAGGCCAGCGGCGGGACGTCGAACAGCTGGGCCAGACCCTGCCGCTCCTCGACCTCCGCGATCAGCACCCGGCGTCCGCCGGCCGCCAGCGCCATGGCGAGCGCGCCCGCCACGGTCGTCTTGCCGGTGCCACCTTTCCCGGTGACGACGTGCAGCCGCACGCCCTCCCAGTCACCCATGCTGTGCCCTTGTTCGATCGTCGTGTCACGCACAGGATATGAGCCCCGTGTCCGGCGTCCGTGGGCACCGCCCGCGGGATGGGCCGGCGACGCGGCACGGGCACCCCACCCCCGGCCGCAGTGTTGATCTTGGAGTTGTTCGGCATCTGTGGGGCGAAATGTCCGGTAGATGGCCGAACAACTCCAAGATCAACGGGGGTTGGGGCACCGGCGGTCGGGGGTGTACGACCCCCGCGAGGTTTACGGGACCGCCGGCACGTGCTGCTTGAAGGCATGGAGCGAGCGGCCGTGCAGCAGCCGCTGCAGCCCGAACCCGGCGGCCAGCGTGACGTAGCCGCCGACGGCGTCGAGCACGTAGTGATTGCCGGTGGCGGTGATGACCAGCACCGTCGCGAGCGGGTACAGCACGCCGAGCACCCGCAGCCAGCGGCGCCGGGCGAACATCACGATCAGGATGCCGCACCACAGAGACCAGCCGGCGTGCATGGACGGCATGGCGGCGTACTGGTTCGACAGGCTCTGCAGATCGCCGGAGGTCAGCGCGCCCACGGTCTCGTGGATGGCGACGGTGTCGTAGAACCCGCCGGACGGCAGCAGCCGCGGCGGTGCCAGCGGGAACAGGAAGTAGCCGAACAGCGCCAGCCCGGTGGTGAAGGCCAGCACCGTGCGCGCCGCTCTGTAGCGGCCGGGATGGCGGACGAACAGCCAGACCAGCACGCTTCCGGTGACCACGAAGTGCAGGAACACGTAGAAGTAGTTGACGGTGACGGTCAGCCACTCGATGGCGTGCACGGTGTGGTTGAGCCAGAGCTCGAAGTCGATGTTCATGCTCTGCTCGGTGGTCCAGATGCGGACGCTGTTGGCGACGGCCCGGGCTTCGTCGTCGGGCACGCTGTTGCGGATGACCGAGTACACGCCGTAGACGGCGGCCAGGATGCCGAGTTCGACGATGAGCATGGGGCGGCGCGGTGTGCGAAGGTGCAGCAGCGCTCGTCGCAGGAGTACGGACGGGGTGCGAGGAGGGGCCGGCGCGGGGGTTTCCCGCGCCGGCTCATCCACGACTGATGGATGTGCCACCCTGATTTCCCCCAGTAACCGGTTCAGGTCGTCGTCAGGTCACGCCGGCGGAAGCCGAGCAGACCGATCCAGATGAGGGCGACCGCTAGCACACCCATTATGACAACCGCGACCGTCCCGAGGTCTCCTCCTGGAAGAGGAGAAGCGGCGTCCAAGGGCGAGATCTTCATCACCCAGTCGGGGAATTGGAAGAAGCCGGCCAGCATGCCCACGATCACGGCGTAGGTCAGCACGATCCACGACAGGTGCACCAGGTGCGGCACGAGACCGACCAGTGCGACGGCGACGGCGGTGATCAGCCAGATCCCCGGCATGTGGGCCACGGAGGCGCCCAGCAGCTTGCCGAACATGCTCCCGTCGTCCAGCGCCAGCGACGCCGTCAGCGCGAGGCCGAGGCCGCCGCCCAGCATGAGCAGCAGGCTGCCGCCCATTGCGATGACGAGGTGGCTGGCGGCGAACCGGACTCGCGACACGGCCGTCGCCAGTACCGGTTCGGCCCGGCCGGCGGTCTCCTCGTTGCGCAGCCGCACCACCGCCGTCAGGCCGTAGGCCGCGGCCAGCAGTGCCAACATCTGCACGACCAGGGCCATGAACCCGTCGATCAGAGTGCCGGCGTCGCCGAGCACGTCCTGCAGGGTCGAGTTGTCCGACACGAACTCCTCGATCGAGGACGCCAGGCTGCCGTAGGCGAGGCCGAACACGATCAGGCCGGCGCCCCAGCCGATGAGGCCGCCACGCTGCAGTCGCAGGGCCAGGCCGAGCGGCGATGACAGCCTCGCGCCCGCCCGCGGGCTACCCGGCCGCGCCTGGACCAGCCCAGCGCCGACGTCGCGCCGGCTGGTCGTCGCATACGCCACAGCGACCAGCAGCGCCGTGACGGCCAGGGCGATCAGAAGCGGCCACCAGCGGTCGTCGACGTAGACCTTCGTGCGCTGGGCCCAGCCGATCGGCGACAGCCACGAGAGCGCCTCAGCGCCGACGTCCCCGATGGCGCGCAGCGAGAATGCCGCACCCAGGACCGCGACGCCGAGACCGGACGCCGCGCGGGCGTGTTCGGTCACCTGTGCGGTCAGGGCGCCGACCCCGGCGAAGACGAGGCCGACGGAGGCTACCGCAGCGCCGAACAGCAGCGAGCTGGAGACCGAGAGCTCGTCCAGAGCCGACGGCATCAGCACGCCGAGCAGCAGGCCGATGAGGACGTTCGCCCCGGCCACGACCGTGAACGCGGCCGTGGTGCCGGCGTGCCGGCCGAGGACGCCGGCGCGCAGCAACTCGGTGCGTCCGGTCTCCTCCTCGGCGCGCGTGTGCCGCACCATCAGCAGGATGCTCATCAGCCCCATCGTGATGGCGACCCACAGCAGCAGCTCGTTCGCGGTCATCGCGCCGAACGTGTAGTCGTCGGTGCCGTACGCGGGACCGGTCAGCGCGACGGTGGCGGGGTTGTCGAGAAGTTCGGCGCGGGCCTGCCGGTCGGCCTGTGTCGGGTACGTCTCCGGGAAGGTGGGCAGGCTGCCGACGACCAGGAGCACGATGGCCCCGATCCAGATCGGAAGCCGGACGCGGTCGCGGCGCAGGATGAACCGGATCAGCGTGACGGTCCCGGTCAATGTGGTCCCGCCGGACCGCGGCGCGGCGTGCTGGCGGGGGCTCGGCTGGGCGGTGGTCACGCTCACGACGAGGCCCCCGCCTCGGCTGCGGCCTGTTCGGCGCCGAGCTCGTCGCCGTAGTGACGCAGGAACAGTTCCTCGAGCGTCGGCGGCTGGCTGGTGAGGGTCTGGATGCCGAAGCCCGTGAGGTGCCTGACGGCGCCGTCGAGCTGGGCGGTGTCGACGTCGAAGGTCACCCGGTGGTCCTCGACCACGAGGTCGTGGATGCCGGGCAGCTGGTCCAGCCCGGTGACCGGGCGGGCGGTCTCGGCGTGGATGGACGTGCGGGTGAGGTGGCGCAGCTCCGCCAGGGTGCCGCTCTCGACGATCGTGCCGGCCCGGATGATGCTGACGCGGTCGCACAGCTTCTCCACCTCGGACAGGATGTGGCTGGACAGCAGCACCGTCTTGCCGTCGTCCTTCCACTCGTCGATGACCTCGTTGAAGACGGCTTCCATCAGCGGGTCGAGGCCCGAGGTGGGCTCGTCCAGGATGAGCAGCTCGACGTCGGAGGACAGCGCGGCCACCAGCGCCACCTTCTGCCGGTTTCCTTTCGAGTAGGTGCGGCCCTTCTTCGTCGGGTCGAGGTCGAACCGGTCGAGCAGATCCTGTCGGCGCTTCTCGTCCAGCCCGCCGCGCAGCCGGCCGAGGAGGTCGATGGCCTCGCCGCCGCTGAGGTTGGGCCAGAGGTTGACGTCGCCCGGCACGTAGGCCAGCCGCCGGTGCAGCGCCACGGCGTCGTCCCAGGGATCGCCGCCGAGCAGCCGGACGGTGCCGGAGTCGGCCCGCAGCAGACCCAGCAGTACGCGGATCGTCGTCGACTTGCCGGCCCCGTTGGGGCCGAGGAACCCGTGGACCTCGCCGGTGGACACCCGCAGGTCGAGCCCGTCGAGAGCGCGGACCGTCCCGAAGGTCTTGACGACGCCGGCGACGTCGATCGCAGTTGTCATGATGGCGACACTACACACTCTTCACAGTTTTGTGAATTGATTTAAGTCCGTTATGGTCGTGAACATGCCAGGGGGTGGGAAGGTGTCCGGCGACGCCGAGAGGGAGGCGCGCGCCCGGTTCGTCGAACAGTTCGCGATGCTGCTGAGCGACGCCGGCATGCAGCGGATGCCGGCCCGGGTGTTCGCCTACGTCCTCGCCTCGGATGCCGAGACGCACACGGCCGCCGAGCTGGCCGACGGCCTGCGGGTCAGCGCGGCGGCCATCTCCGGGGCCGTACGGCCGCTCGTCGACATGGGAATCCTGGTGCGCGATCGCGCTCCGGGCGACCGCGTCGACCACTACCGCGTCTACGGCGACGACGTCTGGTCGACCCTCATCGGGCGGCAGGAGCCGATGTACCGCCACATCGACGTGCTCTTCACCGAGGGCCTGAAGACGCTGTCACCGGGTGCGGGCCGGCGGCGGATCCACGAGACGCGGGAGTTCTATCGCTTCGTCCACGCGGAGTTCGACACGCTGACGCGGCGGTGGCGGGAGCGGCGGGCCGGCGTCAGCGAGTCGCCGGAACCCGCTCGGGCCGCGCCGGGCGAGTGACCGGTGCCCGGCTGCCGCGGGCCAGCAGCACCACGCCGGCGGCGGCCGTCAGTGCGGCGGCGACGCTCACCGTCGCCTCGATCGGCCCGCCCGTGAACCGCTCGCCCAGCAGCCCGATGCCGATGGCCGAGGCGGTCACCGGGTTGACGATGGTCGCGGTGGCCAGCGGGGCGCCCAAGCCGCCGCGGTACGCCCGCCGCGACAGCAGCAGGCCGGTGGAGGCCAGCACCAGCACGACGGCGCTGGCCGGCTGCAGTGCCGCCGACAGGCCGGAGTCGGCGACGCGGATGGTCACCGTCTGCGTCAGCGCGGACGACACCCCGAACGTCGTGCCGGCGGCGAGCGCGAACAGCAGGCTCCGGCGGACCGGCCGCAGCGGGAGCCGCGAGGCGGCGCCCACGGCGACCGCGATGAGCGCGACCACCGCGAGCGTGAGGAGGAGGATCTGCGTGGAGCTCAGCTCGCTGCGCGGCCGGGTCGGCGCGGCCAGCAGCAACAACGCGGCCAGGCCGGCCATACTCAGGGCCATGCCCCGCCACTCGCGCGGGGTGACCCGGCGCCGCGTCAGCCCCCACGAGAGCACGAGCGCGAACGCCAGGCTGAGCACGCCCAGCGGCTGCACCAACGTCAGCGGGCCGTAGTGCAGCGCACACACGTGCAGGCCGGACGCGGCGACGGTGAGCGCCGTGGGGTACCACCAGCGGCGACGGGCGACCATGCCGAGGGCGGCCAGGGCGTGCAGGCTGGCGGCTCCGACGGCGAACGCCACCGCCAGGCCCGTGCTGCTCACCGCCATCCCCCAATCCGGCACCGGTGGGGCGGCATGACCGCAGCGCCCACGGCTCTACCGAATGTAGTGGCTCACCGGGGCGTGCGGCCGCGGCACCCCCACCTACCCGCCAACCTAGCGTTCGTTCACGAAGTTGTGAAATGGCTGAACGTATGATGGTGCTCACAGCGAAGGAGGACCTCCGATGACCGGTCCGGCGACGGACGACCACGACGCGTTGCTGCGCTTCGTGGAGCAGTTCGCGCTGGTGCTCACCGAGTCCGGACTGCCGCGCATGCCCGCCCGGGTGTTCGCCTACGTGCTGGCCGAGGACGCCGAGCGCTACACCGCGGCCGAGCTGGCCGAGGGCCTTCGGGTGAGCCCCGCCGCCATCTCCGGCGCCGTGCGCTCCCTGGTGCAGGCCGGCCTGCTGGCCCGCGAGCGCGAGCCCGGCTCCCGCGCCGACCACTACCGCATCTATGACGACGACGTCTGGTCGCACATCATCATGCAGCGCGAGCCGCTGCTGCGCCGCTACACCACCGTCCTCTCCGAAGGCCTCGGCACCCTCGGCGAGGGCCGCGGCGCCCGGCGCATCGCCGAGACCCTCGACTACATGCAGTTCATGCGGGCGGAGCTGCCGCTCATGATCGAGCGCTGGCGCAAGCACCGCGCCGAGCATCCACCGCCGCCCGACGCCTCAGAGGTCGAGGAGTAGCCCCAGCGGCGATTCCACGCAGTCGGCGACGTAGCGGAGGAAGCCGCCGGCGACGCCGCCGTCGCAGACCCGGTGGTCGAAGGTCAGCGACAGCTGGGTGACCTTGCGGACCGCCAGCCGGCCGTCGACGACCCAGGGCTTGTCGACGATGCGGCCGACGCCCAGCAGGGCGGCCTCCGGGTGGTTGATGATCGGGGTGGAGCCGTCGACGCCGAAGACGCCGTAGTTGTTCAGGGTGAACGTGCCGCCGGTGAGCTCGGCCGGGGTCAGGGTGCCGGCCCGGGCGGCGTCGGTGAGGCGGGCCAGCTCCGCGGCCAGCTGCGCCGTGCTGAGGTTCTGTGCGTCGTGGACGACGGGCACGACGAGGCCGCGGTCGGTCTGCGCGGCGAAGCCGAGCCCGATGGAGCCGTGGCGGATCAGCACGAGGTCGTCGCCGTCGCGCTCGACGGAGGCGTTGAGCTCGGGGAACCGGGCGAGCGCCGCGACCGTGATGCGCCCGAGCAGCGCCAGCAGCCCGACCGGCCGGTCCGGCGCGGCCGCCCGCAGCGCGTCGCGCGCCTCGACCAGCGCCGTGGCGTCGACGTCGACCCAGGTGGTGGCGTCGGGGATCTCGCGACGGCTGCGTGCCAGCTTGTCCGCGATCGCGCGGCGCACTCCTCGCAGCGGCTCTCTGCCGTCCGGCGGGGTCGCGGACGGCGTACGCGGGGGCGCCGCGGGCGCGCCGTTCGCCGTCGCCGCCTCGACGTCGCGACGGAGGATCACGCCGCCTGGACCGGAGCCGCTGAGCACGCGCACGTCGACCCCGCGGTCGCGGGCCAGCCGGCGGACGACGGGCGACAGCACGCGCGGCGCGCCGCCGGCTGCCGCCCGGTCGCC
>NZ_QUAL01000146.1 GCF_003579925.1 Jiangella rhizosphaerae
CGCCGGGTCGCGTGCGCCGCGGTCCGGCGGCAGCCGCCGCCCCGCCCCGGCCGGCCCACCGCCCAGGTCGAGCCTGCGCGCCCGCATCGAGGCGGTCAGCTACCCGGTGCTGGTCAAGCTCACCGCGGCGCCCAAGTGGCTGCTCGGCGTGGTCACGGCCGCGGTGCTGCTCGGCGGCCTGCTGGCCCCGTCGCCCATCGGCCCGGCGCTGCTCGGCCTGGTCGTGCTGTTCCTCGCCTGGCTGCTGGTGCTGGCCTGGCCGCGGTTGTCCGCCGGCCAGCGGCTCAGCCGCGGCTTCATCGTCGTGGCGCTCGGTGGTCTCGTCATCGCCCGCGCCGGCGGCTGGCTGATCTGAACCCGTCACTCCGGTCACCATCCGATCGGTGCCGTTCGCTTAGGTAAGGTTAGGCTATTCTCGCCTCGCCTATCGGAACGCACCCATCGAGGACACCATGACCCGCCGCCGCTCCACGGCCGCGCTCGCCGCCGGCCTCGCCGCCGTCGCGCTCGGCCTCACCGCCTGCTCCGACGACGGTGAGGAGGACCCCGTCGCGTCGGTCTCCGACGACACCCTCGTCGTCTACAACGCACAGCACGAGCAGCTCACCGAGGAGTGGGCCGAGGCGTTCACCGAGGAGACCGGCATCGAGGTCGTCCTGCGCAACGGCAACGACGCCGAGCTGGGCAACCAGCTCGTCCAGGAGGGCGAGGACTCGCGCGCCGACGTCTTCCTCACCGAGAACTCCCCCGCCATGTCGCTGGTCGAGAACGCCGGCCTGCTGACGCCGGTCGACCAGGCCACCCTGGACCAGGTGCCCGAGCAGTACCGGCCGTCGTCGGGCCTGTGGACCGGCATCGCGGCCCGCTCGACGGTCTTCGTCTACAACCCGGACGAGCTGACCGAGGCCGAGCTGCCCGCGTCGATCATGGACCTCGCCGACCCCGCGTGGAAGGGCCGCTGGGGCGCAGCGCCCGGCGGGGCGGACTTCCAGGCCATCGTCTCGGCCATCCTCGAGCTCGAAGGTCCCGACGCGACCAGCCAGTGGCTGGAGGCGATGGAGGAGAACGTCACCGTCTACCAGAACAACATCGCCACGATGAAGGCCGTCAACGCCGGCGAGGTGCCCGGCGGCGTCATCTACCACTACTACTGGTTCCGCGACCAGGACGGCACCCAGGAGAACAGCGGCAACACCGAGTTGCACTTCTTCGGCCACCAGGACCCGGGCGCCTTCGTCAGCGTCTCCGGCGGCGGTGTGCTGGCCTCCAGCGAGAACCAGGACGAGGCGCAGCAGTTCCTGGCGTTCCTCACCGGCACGACCGGCCAGGAGATCCTCGGCACCGGCTACAGCATGGAGTACCCGGTGGCCAGCGGCGTCCCGGCCAATCCGGCACTACCGACGTTGGAGTCCCTGCAGGCGCCCGCCGTCGACCCGTCGACCCTCAACAGCGTCGAGGTCACCGATCTGATGACGGACGCGGGGCTGCTCTAGGGCCGAGATCATGGCCGCCACCGACTCCCTCCAGACGCCGCGACGCGCGGGCGCCGGCTCGGGTCCGCCCCCGCCCGTCACGCTGGTCGCGGTGGCGGTCGCGCTCGCCGTCGTCATGCTGGTGCCGCTCGGCTACGTGGTGTCGGTGGTCGTCGACGTCGGCTGGGGCACGCTGGAGCCGCTGATCTTCCGGCCGCGGGTCGGCGAGCTGCTGGTCAACACCGTCCTGCTGGTGGTACTGGGGGTTCCGGCGACGGTGCTCCTGGGCGTCGGCGGGGCGTGGCTGGTGGAGCGGACGACGCTGCCGGCGCGCCGCTTCTGGGCGGTGGTGCTGGTGGCGCCGCTGGCGATCCCGGCGTTCGTGAGCAGCTACGGCTGGGCCAGCGCGATCCCGTCCATCCACGGGCTCAGCGGCGGGCTGCTGGTGGCCGTGCTGGCGTACTACCCGCTGGTGTACCTGCCGGCGATGGCGGCGATCCGCGGGCTGGACCCGGCGCTGGAGGAGTCGGCCCGGTCGCTCGGCCTGGGCTCGTGGGCGGTGTTCGGGCGGGTCGTGCTGCCGCAGCTGCGGCTGGCGATCCTGGGTGGCGGGCTGATCGTCGCCCTGCACCTGCTGGCGGAGTACGGCGCGTTCGCGTTCATCCGCTTCGACACGTTCACCACGGCGATCGTCGTGCAGTACCAGTCGACGTTTGCCGGCCCGGCGGCCGGCGCGCTGGGCGTCGTGCTCTCGGCGCTGTGCCTGACGCTGCTGGTCGCCGAGGCGGCCGCGCGAGGCCGGGCCCGGTACGCGCGGGTCGGTTCGGGAGCGGTACGGGCGGCGGTGCCGCAGCGCCTGGGGGTGCTGACGGTGCCGGTACTGAGCGCGCTCGCCGCACTGGGCGTCGCCGCCGTCGCCGTCCCGCTCGCGAGTGTGGTGCGGTGGCTGAGCCGCGGCGGCGGCGCCTGGTCGCAGCCGGAGCTGCCGCAGGCGCTGACGCAGACGGTGCTGCTGGCGGCCGGCGGCGCGCTCGCGGCGGTGCTGGTGGCGCTGCCGCTGGCGTGGCTCACGGCGCGGCATCCGGGCCCGCTCGCCCGGCTGCTCGAGGGCACGTCGTACGTCGCTGCGAGCCTGCCGGCGATCATCGTCGCGCTCGCCCTGGTGACGGTGACCCTGAGGGTGTTGCCGGGGCTCTACCAGACGGCGTTCACCGTCGTGCTCGCCTACGTCATGATCTTCCTGCCGCGAGCGCTGGTCCCACTGCGGTCCGGGATCGCGCAGGCGCCGGTCGCCCTGGAGGAGATGGCCCGCTCGCTGGGGCACCCGCCGCTGGTCGCACGGCTGCGGGTCACGCTGCCGCTGCTGGTCCCGTCGATCGCCGCCGGTGCCGCGCTGGTCGGGCTCGGCGCCGCCAACGAGCTGACGGCGACCCTGCTGCTCGCGCCCACCGGTACCCGCACGCTCGCGACGCAGTTCTGGTCGCAGGCGTCGGCGATCGACTACCCCGCCGCGGTGCCGTACGCGCTGCTGCTGATCCTGCTGTCGGTGCCGGCCGTGGCACTCATGTTTCTCCAGTCCCGGAAGTGGGGTGCCCGATGACCACCCTGTCGCTGACCGGCGTCGCCAAGTCCTTCGGCCGGGTCCCGGTGCTGCGGGACGTGTCGCTGACCGTGCCCGCCGGCACCCGGACCGCCGTCGTCGGTGCGTCCGGGAGCGGGAAGAGCACACTGCTGCGGCTGATCGCCGGGTTCGAGCGTCCTGACGACGGCTCGATCGCGCTGGACGAGACGACCTTGACCGCGCCCGGCCGGTTCGTCGCGGCGCACCGCCGCGGTATCGGCTACGTGGCTCAGGACGGCGCGCTGTTCCCGCACCTCACCGTCGAGCAGAACGTCCGGTTCGGGCTGCCGCGCCGCCACCGCGACCCGGCCCGCATCCGCGAGGTGATGGAGCTGGCGTCGCTGGATCCCGCCCTGGCCGGCCGCTACCCGCACCAGCTCTCCGGCGGCCAGCAGCAGCGGGTCGCGCTGGCCCGCGCCCTCGCGCCGCGCCCCGAGGTCATCCTGTTGGACGAGCCGTTCAGCGCCCTCGACACCGGCCTGCGCGAGCAGACCCGGCAGGCGGTCGTCGACGCGCTGGAGGCCAGCGGCGTCACCACCGTGCTGGTCACCCACGACCACGACGAGGCGCTCTCCTTCGGCGGGCAGATCGCCGTGATCGCCGAGGGCCGGCTCGTCCAGTCCGGCGCGCCGTCGGCGGTGTTCGACAACCCCGTCAGCACGGAGATCGCGGCCTTCCTCGGTGCCGCCATCGTGCTGCCCGCGCGGGCCGCCGGCCCCGGCGGCGCCGACTGCGCCCTCGGCCGCGTCGCCGTCCGGCACGACCGCAGCAACGGCAGCGCCGGTGCCCGGCTGCTGATCCGGCCGGCCCAGCTGGGCCTGAGCCCGGCCAACGGCACCCACAACGCCGTCGTCGAGGATGTCCGCCCGCGCGGCTCGCACGCCGAGCTGCTGCTGCGGACCGCGGGCGCCGCACCGGTGCTGATCCCGCTGCGGGTGCCGGCCCACGAGGGGCCCGCGTACCGCGCGGGCATGCAGGTGTCGGTCAGCGTCTCCGGTGGCGGGGTGCTCTACCCGGCAGACTGAGCTCTGTGGTCGACGACGGGTTCGCGGACGCGGTGGAGCATGTGCGGTCGCGCGCCCGTGGTGACGGCCTGCTGGCAGCGGATCTGCGGGTCACGATGCACTTCCGGCGCATCCTGGATCACCTTGCGCGTTTCGGCCGGCAGGAGACGGTGCGGTGACGAACGAGCGGCTCGGTGTCCTGGTCGACGTCCGCCGCGCTGCGCCTGCCGCTGCTCAGCAAGGACGTGATCAAGGAGGCTCACTGCCTGAACCGCGACGCTACGCCACCCAGGCGTCAGTTCACCGAGCACGCGTTGGGAGCCGGTTGGCAGTCTGGGTGCGCTGTCGCGAGTTCCTCGCGGCGATCGACCAGCATCCGCAGCGCTTCCAGTTCCTGATCGAGGGCAAGCACGCGCAGAGCCTTGGCGCGGACCGCGGCAACCGCGACCGAGTTGCGCATCGGTCTTGCGACCATGGCCGGTGTCGATCAATCTGGCTCGAGCGGCGAGCTTGGCAGGCACATCCACCACGCGCCCGCCGCCGGCGAGCAACCGTTGTGCCAGCGACCGGCCCGCCCCGTTGCTGCCAGCCGACGCCGAGATTGCCGACGCTGCGGCGTTGGAGATGCCGATGAATGCGTGGGGTGTGTGTCGTGGTGTGGTGGTCATGGTGGCGGTGTCGTCGTCGCGGTGTCGCGGTCGGCAGGTGCTGCCTTCGCGGCCTGGATGGGTGAGGGATCCGCGCCGTCCTGGCTACCCGGATCCCTCACCCATCTGCGGCCTGCAGCTCGTCGTCATCGGCACCGGCGGGTCGACGGCGACAAGACCGGTGCGCCCGGCCTGGCTGGCACCACACGACTGGGTTCGTCGGCACGGTGAGGGGGCCACGGCCGCGCGTGGCGGTCGGCACGATGCCGGGCTCCATCGCGAACGCCAGCGACCTTCCCACGACACTGCCGTACTCAGGATGCGTACCGCTCTCAGAACTGGGCGAGGAACGCGATGTCGTCAGGCTGGTCCACGCGGTAGCTGCCGCTGGCGTTGCAGTTGTAGTTCATGCCGAAGGACGTGACGGCCACGATGAGGTTCTGCTCGTCGAGCTCCGGGGTGGAGATGTCGAATGTCGGGCCGCCGGAGTCACCGAAGCAGGTGCCTCCGTCGTTGTGCGAGAACTTCACTGCGATGTTCCTGTAGCCGTAGGCGCCGTCGAAGCTGATCAGGCGACGGTCGGCCTTCCTGCGGGTGTCGCCGCCGAAGGAGGACTTTGGACCGCTGTCCTCCAAGCCGTACCCCACCGACTCGAACAGGGCACGCTGCTTGGCGCTCTTCGAGTAGTACCTGTCGAGGTAATCGGCCTCAGGCAGCGTGGCGTACTCGCTGAGGTGGATCGGCTCACTGAGCTGCACAACGCCCAGGTCATGGAGCAGGAAGGCGGAGTCGACGTATTCGGGATGCGTAAAGGTCGACTCCGCTTCGTACCAGGTCCTGCTCCGATCGAGCAGCCTGGACCAGGTGGCGTAGCGTTCGGCGTTCCCGTCCGGGACGAACGTCGCACTGGAGGGGAGCATGGAATAATCGGGGACCTCGGACACCGAGAACCACACGTCCGTCCCGCCCGAAAGGGGATCGACGGTCGCCTCGCCGCCATCGCCGACCGCATACGTGCAGTGGCCCGCGGTGACGACGGTGTCCGCGTCAATCAGCGTGCCTGTGCAGTTGAACCAGGCACCGGGATCCTCGAAGCGAGGGTCCTGAGCGTCAGGGACGTAGAAGAGCAGCTGTCCAACGTAAGGGTGCTCGCCCTCGTCCGGCGCTCCCCCGACAATGGCCGATGCGGGGGCAACGGAAGCGAGGAGGAGGGCACCTGCAGCGGCCGCGCCGACCAGAAGTCTTTTCATGAGTGGAAGATCCTTCCGCGAGAACTGAGGCCTGCACGGTAAGCCCGACGTTCAATCTTCGGCAATGGGTAGCCCCCTGGCTCCTTACTTGCATCGGACCCGAAGGACGGGCTCCCTGCTGCCGCTGCGGGTGGCGGAACGCTGCGCCGAGCGACTCGGCGGCCGCGACACCCTCATGGTGCGGATGATGGTCGTTGAGTCCAGGTGACGCTGCGCCGCCGCCAGTAGGCCAACGCGACGGCGAACAGCAGCGGCCCCCACAGCATGAGCGGGGCGTAGCAGACGAACACGACGGCGCCGTCGAGACTGTCGAGCTGCAGAGGCGAGTCGTCGGGGAGCCGCTCGCCCTGGACGGTCCGGCCGAGCAGGAACGACACGCCGGCCCATCCCCACAAGGCGGTCAGGATCGTCGCTCCGAGCAGGGCCGGCACCAGTGCCACCGCAACCGGGATCCGCCGGCCGCGCAGGACGGGGACCCACCGCGGCCAGACCTCGCCCCACCTCGTGATCAATCCGACACACAGCAGCGCCAGTCCCTCCGACACCAGCGAGAGGACCAGGACGTAGACCTCGAGGGGGAACCACGTCGGCAGGTCTCCGCTGGCTTCATCGGTTGTCATACCGTCCGGCAGAGGGAGGAACACGACGGTGACGATCCGCCAGATGCTCGAGGGCAGTACCACGAGCGGGATCGCCAGCGCTGCGCGGCGAGTCCACACCGACACCCCAGCGACGGGCTCGTGGAGCGACCGCCACCATGACGCGAGAGAGCGGACCGGACGGTCGGGCGAGATCGTGCTCATGCCTCCACCCTCTCGATCATCATCGCAGCGCACATCCCTCCCGAGGGTGACCGGGATGCCCCGCGCGCGGGACGTCGTGCCACCGACGCGCACGCGCGACTCGAGATGAGCCGCCGGGTCTCGTTCGGTGCCTGCGCGGCCGGTAGGTTGGCTCAATGGACGAGGACGAGGAGCTGCTCCAGGAGGCGATCCGCCGGGTCATGACTCGGGAGAATCGCCGCCTGTCCGAGGAGACCACCGACGAACATGGCAACCCGCTCCCGCGCCTCGACCTGGACCACCCGCCGGCGACGACGGACGACCCGCTGCTGCGAGTCGGGTACGCGCTGCTCCCGCACCTGCCCACCGGCTGGCTGACCGCGATCCTGAACGTCGCGGCGGCGGCCGACGACGTCCGGACCTGGGTCATGATCACGAAGCCGGGCGAGGGCCTGTCGCAGTACGAGCACCTGCACTACCTCCCCGACGTCGCCGAGGCGGCCGCGTCGCTGCGGCACGCGACATACGAGCCGGAGCGCGGCGCTTGGTACGGCTTCATACTGCGGCTCAACGCGAACGGCACCCTCGTCCTGCGGGAGGACTACGAGAGTCCGCCGTTCCTGCACTGGGGTCCGCGGGA
This sequence comes from Jiangella rhizosphaerae, assembly GCF_003579925.1. Taxonomy (GTDB): domain Bacteria; phylum Actinomycetota; class Actinomycetes; order Jiangellales; family Jiangellaceae; genus Jiangella; species Jiangella rhizosphaerae. The sequence continues at coordinate 7,417 of NZ_QUAL01000146.1, forward strand.
GGTCGAGCTGGTCAGGCGCGATCAGGTGCTGTACCCGCGACCGCCCGAGCGGCTCCCAGCCTGGCACCCAGCCCGCTGACCAGCGTCGTCGCGCGGGCGGCGAGCCACCAGACGGAGGCACCGGTGGCGAGGGAGGCGGCGACGGCGAGGGCGGGGTGGATGTCGTCGAGATGGGGGTAGACCTGCCAATGGGTCAGGTAGACGTACAGCGAGCTGCTGGCCAGCACGCTCACCATCCGCTGCAGCTGCGCGGGGCAGGGCACGGTGGCCAGCCACAGCAGCAGCGCCACCCCGCCGACGATCGCGATCTCGCGAGCGGAGTTGCCGAAGAACCCGGGCACCGTCGCCGCCAGCACCGCCGTCAGCCCCAGCCGCTGCCACCAGCGCGACGCCCGCGCGGCCGCCCAGCCGAAGGCGAACAGCCAGAACACCGGCATCGTGTGCGGGACCCCGAGGTCGACCACCTCGTACCGGCCCAGCAGCCCGAATCCCAGCAGCACAACCGGGAACGCGAACGGGAACCGCCGCTCCAGCCGGTCCACCGACGGGACGGCGAGCAACGCGGCCATGACGACCAGGATGTAGACGAGCACCTCGACGAACCAGAAGTGCCAGTCCGAGGTCCATGACGGCGGCCCGAGCAGGCCGTTGAGCAGCAGCACGTTCAGCGGACCGTACTGGTTCGTCAGCAGCACCACGCCGCCGATCCAGAGCATGCTGGGGACGGCGATCCGGGCGATGCCGACGGCCTGCCGGCGCAGCCGGGTCGTCCGTTCGGCGGTGGTCAGCCGGAAGCGGGCGAAGTTGAACCCGGCCACCGCCACCAGCACGTGCGCGCCGCCGAGCAGGGTGAACAGCCCGGCATGAGTACCGACGACGCAGACGATGGCCAGTGCCCGCAGCGCGGCGCTGGTCTCCAGGCGCCGCATCCGCCACCGGCCCCCGGCGGCCGGAGCGCGCGCCCCCGCCAGCTCGCGGATGGGCGTGACGTGCCAGTTGGCGGGGACGGCGCCGAGCTCGGCCTCCAGCCGGATCGACACCTCGACGTAGGACAGCGAGTCGCCGCCGAGACCGACGAACGTGCTGTCCAGCGTCGCGTCGGGGCGACCGAGGAGCTCGGCGTAGAGCGCCCGCAGCCGCTCGGGCGTCGCGCCACCCGTGCCGGCCGGCGGAGGCTCCTCCTGAGGAGCGGCGGACACCAGCTCTCTCAGGGCCGGGTAGTCGACCTTCCCGTTGGCCAGCCGCGGGAACTCGGCGACGGCGGTGACGGTGACCGCGCGGGCGGGCAGCCCGAACCGGCCGGCGACCTCCTGGCGGACGGCGGCAACCTCAGCGGAGGCCCCGGGTCCGGACACGGCGACCATCAGCTCGCCGTCGGCGCCGGTGCACCGCACCACGGCACCGGGCCGGCTCAGCGCGGTCTCGAGGTGGTCGAGGTCGACCCGCAGGCCGGCGATCTTCACGAACCGGCTGCGCCGCCCGACGATCTCGTACAGGCCTCCGGCGGTGCGCCGCGCGAGGTCGCCGGTGCGCAGCTCCGTCACCGTCCGCCCGAGCGCCAGGTCGGCCGGCGACGACGCATATCCGAGCATGACGTTCGGCCCGCGATAGACCAGCTCGCCGACACCGGGCGCGGCGGCCTCCGGCGCGGGCTCGAGGTCGAACGAGCCGCCGGGGATCGGCACGCCCACCGTCTCCGGGTGCGCCGCGGCCAGCTCCGGCGGCAGGTACGCCATCCGCGCGGTCGCCTCGGTCTGCCCGTACATGACGACGAAGTCCCATCCGGCCCGCCGCCCCAGCTCCGCGTAGCGACGCACGCGCGCCGGGTCGAGCCGCCCGCCGGCCTGGGTCACATAGCGCAGCCGCGGCAGCCGCATGCCGGCGAAGCCGACCCGGTCGAGCAGGTCGAACGTGTGCGGGACGCCGGCCAGCGTCGTGCCGCCCTCGGACGTCATCAGGTCCCAGAAGCAGGCGTCGGCGACCGACAGATCGGTGAGGACGACCGCCCCGCCCCGGAGGAGGTGCGTGTTCACCACCGACAGCCCGTAGACGTAGTGCATGGGCAGCGTCGTGACCGCGCGGTCGGTGTCGCGGATGCCGAGGTACGCGACGATCGACTCCGCATTGGCCTGCAGATTCCGGTGCGAGAGCCGGGCCAGCTTGGGCGAGCCGGTCGACCCCGACGTCGGCATGAGCAGCGCCAGGTCCGGGTGCAGCTCGTGCGCGGACGTCGGACGGCGCAGGTCCAGCTCGCCGCCGGGCAGCAGGACGGCGTCGGGGTCGTAGGCGGCCGCGACGGTGCCGGCCTGGGCGGGCGGCGCCAGCAGCGCGACGTGTCCGGCCGCCAGCGCCGCCAGGTACGTGACCAGCTGGCCGGGATCGTTGCTGCCGCTGACCAGCACGAGCTTGCGGCCGGAGCCGAGCCGGTCCGCCGTCGCGCCGACCCGCTCGGCCAGCTCGCGGTGAGTCCAGCGGTCGGCACCGGCCATGACGGCGAGCCGGTCGCCGTGGCGGGCGAGGTCGCGCGCGAACGGCACGACACCCGGCGTCGCTGCCGCAGGCGGCGACAGCGGCGAAACCAACGTCATGACTGCTCACGCACCGTTCGCACGGAGCCGTGCCCGAGGCCCGGCGACTGATAAGGTGAGGCTTACCTTAAAGGCCGCGAGCCGGACAGTTCAACAGCAGTGGCGCAAGGCAGTGCCGGTGCACCGTCAGAACCGCAGCCAGGTTCCCGCCAGCGGCTGCTGCTCCACCCCGGGCACGGAGTAGTCGCAGACACCGCCGGCGAACACCGTCGTGAGCCGGTCCCACTGCGCGTCGGTCCAGGCGACGGCGTAGTCGGAGCGCCGCGGCTCGCGCAGCCGGCACTTGACGACGTCGGCGGCGACGGACTCGCGGCCACCTCGCGCGGGAACGACGCCGTCGGGTACAGCCGTTCGCACGTGCTGGCGGGGTCGCGGGTCAGCCGCTCGGCGACGAAGATCGGCTCGGCGTCGCGCGTCATGCAGCCCTCGACCAACCCATCCGGACGGGCGGCCGCCACCGCCTCGACGTCGCGAGCTCCCGGTGCGCCGGCCAGCGTCCGCAGCCAGGTGTCCATGCTCGCGACGGCGTGCCGCAGCAGCGGGCTGTCCGTGCTGAACCCGGAGTAGCGCATGTCCTCGACCAGTCCGACGAGGTTCGCCGACGTGCCGTTGGCCTTCTCCAGCCGCTCGCGCATCGAGAACGAGTGGTACCGCAGGTGCAGCTCGCCGGCCGGGTTGTCGTCGCGGTAGGTGCGGTAGTCGATGATCGGAGTCGTCGCCAGTCCCCCGCCGCCGCTGGTCAGCCGGCCGGTGCGGTAGGCGGCCCTGATGGCCTCCACATCGCCGGTGGTCCGCGACGGCACCAGGTTGGCGTCGTCGTCGAAGCCGCCCACGTGCTCGTTGAGATCGAGGAACTGGTCGGCGCTGATGGCGCCCTCGTTCAGCGCGACCAGACCGTACTGGATGCCGACGTTGTCCATCGGGCGCCGGGCGAAGCCCGTCTCGAGGTCGCGGCCGTAGACGTTGACGGCGTGGTCGTAGACGCCGCACCGGACCCCGCGCGGGTTGGTCACCGGGTCGTAGCGCTGTGCGGCGGGCACCATCGCGCAGTAGGAGCGCGGGTCGATCCGGCGGGCCCCCTCGGCGACGGCGGCCGCGGTGGCGTCCGTCGCGAACCCGGTGACGGCGAGCCGCTGTGCCTCCGTCCACGACGCGCCGCGCCCGCCGAAGTAGGCGTCCAGCAGCCACGCGTCCGTGATCATGTTCACCGTCGCGAAGCCCACGTCCGGGAACGAGCAGCCGACGATGATGCCGTCGAGGATGCCCGGGTAGTTGTCGGCGATCTGGTACGCCTGGTACGAGCCGCCGGAGCAGCCGAAGCCGATGACATGGTCGACCGGGCCGTAGCGCTCGACGAACGTCTCCTTCACCATCGACGCGGTCTCGGCGGCGGTCAGGTCGTTGCAGTTCGAGCCGAACACGTTGAGCGACGACGACATCAACCCGTACCCCTGACCCAGCAGGTAGGGGTCGACGACGCCGCCGGTGTTGCGGCCCTGCCGGTACCAGCCGTTCGTGCAGCCGCCGCCGAACGTGAACACCGTCGCGCCGTTCCACGCCGGCGGCGGAGCGGACGGACCGGGCTCGGCGTCGGCGAGGGGGTCGTGCAGCACGGTGGTCTGGTACACGGCGCGGTTGACGGTGCCGGTCTCCATCCGCACGACGAACGGCACCTGCGCACCGTCGCTGGTGGTCGTGGTGACCAGGTCCGCCGGGTATCCGGTGGCCCCGGCCGGCCACGGCGCGAACGTGTCGCCCGTCGTGCGGTAGAAGTAGTCGACGCGGTCGGCGATCGAGCAGTCCTCGTCCAGCGGCGCGCCGAGCGTGCCGCCGATGACCGGCACCGTGAACTGCGCGGTCTCGCAGCGGAACGGCTGCTGGTGCGGGCCGGAGAAGACCGGCCCCTCGATCGGGTGGCCGGTCAGCCGGGCGGCCGTGCGCGACGCCGCCGTCCCGGCCTGTGCGGCCAGGACGTTGGCGCCGGTGTGCAACCCCGTGACCAGGCCGGTCAGCGTGCGACCGGACTGGTCGGGCGTGAGCGAGGCGGTGACGTCGACGTCGTTGACCGTGACCGCGACGGCGTCGAGCGGGACGTCGTCGTCGGTCACCGACACCCGCACCAGGGCGTCGCCGCCGGTCACCGCGTCGGCCCGGCTCGACAGCACGCTCAGCGCGAGCGTGCCGTCGCCCGCGTCGTCGCCCGCCTCCGCGGTCGTGGCGGTCACCGGGGCCGAGGCGGGACCGGCCAGCGCGGGCCGGCCGGGGTCGGGCTCGGTGAAGGCGTAGACCCGGAACTCGTAGGCCGTCGACGGCGCCAGCCCGGTCACGTCGAGTGATGTCGTGTCGGCCCCGACCCGGCCGGCCAGCTCCCACAGCTCCGTGCCGGCGACCCGCCGCTCGACGTCGTAGCCGTCGGCGCCGTCGACGGAGGCCCAGCCGACCCGCACGGTCGACGGCGACGTGGCCGTGGCGGTGACGCCGGTCGCCGCTCCGGGCACCGGGTCCCGCGTGACCATCACCGCGTCGGCGATGACGAATCCGTCGGCGGCGTTGGACAGCTCCACCCGGCCGGCCGCGCCCGCCTCGAACCGGTACGCCCCGAGGTCCACCCACACCCCCGGCCGCGCGTCGCCGACGACCCGGGCCTGGCCGCGCTGGTCGACGCGCACCGTGGTCGCCCCGTCGGCGTGGTGGACGGTGAACGGCGCGTCGGAGGCGCGGTTGGCGTGCGCGACCGCCCACGCGAGCACGTGGTACTCCCCCGTCACCGGGACGTCGACCTGCCAGCTCACCGACCGGTCGCCGGAGCCGGCCGGCGCCGACCGGTAGCTGACGCCGAAGTACGGGTGCCCGGCCTGGCCGGTCGCCCGGCTCCACGTGCCGGTCATCCGGAAGGCGCCGACCGAGTCGTCGTCGACCACGACGTCGCGGTGCACCTCGTCGGAGGGGCGCTCCGCGGCGATCAGCGTGAGCTCGTCGGGCGCGATCGTCGTGCCGCCGAGCCGGCCCGGCTCCAGCAGGGTGAACCGGATCCGGTGCAGCCCGCGGGCGAGATCGACGGCGCCGTGCTGGTAGGTCTGGTAGGCGTCGCCGCTGTCCAGGCTCGGGTCGAGCACGCCGTCGGGCAGCACCTGGCCGTCGATGCTCACCTCGATCCGGCCGGCGTCCTGGCCCCGGGCGTACCGAACGGCGACCTCGAACGCGCCCTCGCCCCGGGCGAGCCGGAACGGCAGCTCCAGGTAGTCGCCGGGACCGGTCGCGGCGTAGGTCAGCGCGGCGCCACCGCGGGCGTTCGCGTCGGCGACGGCGGCCGGCCGCGGCCAGGGCACCCGCTCGCGGACGGTCTCGTCCAGCGGCAGGTGGACGACGGGGTCCGCCGCGGCCGGCGCCGAACGGGAGGCCGCCAGCGCCGCCACCTCGTCGGCCGTCAGCGCGCGGTCGTAGAGCCGGACCTCGTCGACGCCGCCGGTCAGCCGGTTCGCGCCGTCCGGCCGCTGCCCGACGTGGATACCTTCGCGGGCGCTGAACGCGAGGTCGCCGGTCGGGGACGCCGCCTGCGCGACCCGCGCGCCGTCGACGTACAGCTCGATCGCGCCGCCGCCGCGGGTCAGGGCGACGTGGTGCCACTGCCCGTCGGCGTAGGCGCCGGGCGCGGTCAGTGTCGCGGTGGCCAGGCCGGTGTCGACGAGCGCCTGGATGCGGTCACTGCCCGGCTCGGCGCGCAGCCACCACTGCGGCGTGGCCGAGCCCCAGCCGTAGGCCCAGAGGATCGCCTGGGTGTCGGGCCGGTCCGTGCGGAACCAGGCCGACGCGGTGAACGTGTCGCCGGCGGCCCGGACGGCGTCGGTCGCGGGGATCTCCAGGTGGTCGTCGCCGTCGAGGACGAACCCGCCGTCGCCGGGGACCGGCGCGCCGCCGACCACGGCGTCGTTGCCGCCGGCGACGTCGGGGCTGACGGTCTGCGTGGCCGGCGTCGTGGCAGGCGGCCGGACGACGGCACCCGCGGCGTCGCCCAGTTCGACCGCGTGCTCGGTGATGCCGGTCCCGTCGCCGGTGTCGCGTCCGTTCGTCAGCCAGGCGAGGTCGAAGCGGGCCATCACCAGCCGCGCCGGCGAGCCGAGGATCTCGCCGTCGCGGCCGTAGAACAGCAGGATCGTGCCGTCGGACAGCGTCGCCATGTCCGAGTAGTAGGACGGCCCGGGGTTGACGATCGTGTCGTAGCGGTACGTGGCGCCGTCGTCGTAGCTGACCGAGACGGTGAGGTTCTCGCGGCGGGCGGAGTCCGGCCGCGAGTGCAGCAGCCGGCCGACGCCGTCGGGGCCCTCGAACCGCAGGAAGCCGGCGTCGACGGCGTTGTAGCGGCCGGTGACCGGCTCGTGCACCGGCTCGGACCACGTCTGCCCGCCGTCGGTGCTGACGGCGCTGATCCGCAGCCGGTGCCCGCCCGCCGCCGACCGCCCGTTGACGACGAGCGCGCCGTCGCCGCGCTCGTAGACGCGGCTCTCGTTGATCGGGTAGTTGACGTCGACGGGGACCGGCTCGCCCGCGTGCCAGGTGGCGCCGTGGTCGTCGCTGTAGATCATCGAGACGCCGTAGAGCCGCTCGGGCGTCGTGTGGCCGACCACCTCGCGGCGGTGCAGCACCTGCAGGACCAGCCGGCCGTCCTCCAACTGCAGGCCGTGACCGGGTCCGGGGCCGTGCAACGTCCAGCCGTAGGGGTTGCCGGCGAACAGCTCGTCCAGTTCCACCGGCGCGGACCACGTGAGGCCGTCGTCGGTGCTGCGGCTCAGGTAGATCTCCTGGCGGTCGCCGGAGCAGCCGGTGTTGGCGGGATCGAGGATCGAGAGGCCGAAGAACAGGAAGATCTCACCGGTGTCGCGGTCGACGACCGGCGTCGGGTTGCCCCAGGACTGCCCGTCGACGGACGGGACGACGATGCGGCTCGGTTCCCAGCTGTCGCCGCCGTCGGTGCTGCGCCGCAGCACGATGTCGCGCGGCCCGGCGTCGCAGACCTCGTGCCGGCCCTCGGTGAACGCGAGGATCGTGTCCGACGGCGTCACCGCCAGGCCCTGCACGTGGTAGCTCTCGTGCGGCCCCTCGGCGGAGTCCCACAGCACGGTCTCGTCGAATTCCCCCGGCCGGTCGGTGGTCGCGGCCGGTGTCGGCCCGGCGGTCGCCGCCGGCGCCAGTCCCAGGGTCACCATCACGGCCAACGCCGCCGTCACCCGCCATGCTCGCCACGTCCGCCGTCGCACGCCGCCTCCTTAATACGTATTAAGATCGACGCCGACGACGTTACCGGGACGTTTCGGGCGTGAGCAATGGCTCTCTCGCGCACCGGGATGCGACCGTGGTGAGCAGCGATCACGCCGAGGCGATGACCGGATTCGCCATCCTCAGACGGGCGGGCGGCGTCGTGCGGGCCGGGCGCGTGGACGCGGGCGTCAGGCGGCGGCGCAGCGCGGGCAGGTGCCGAAGATCTCCAGCGTGTGCGAGACGTCGGTGTAGCCGTGCTGGTCGGCGACGGACTTGGCCCACCGCTCGACCGTCGGGCCCGCGATCTCGACCGTGGCGCCACAGGACCGGCAGACCAGGTGGTGGTGGTGCTCCTCGCGGACGCAGCGGCGGTAGACCGCCTCGCCGGCGTCGGAGCGCAGGACGTCGACCCGGCCGTCGTCGGCGAGGGTCTGCAGCGTGCGGTAGACGGTGGCGAGCCCGACCCCGGCGCCGCGGGCGCGCAGCAGGGCGTGCAGCTCCTGCGCGCTGATGAAGTCGTCGGTCTCGTCGAGCACCTCGTCGACCGCGGCGCGCTGCCGCGTCCGGCGGTGTTCCTTGGCCGGCATCGTCACCTGAGTCGCCTGCTCCCTGTCGATTCTCATTACCAACTCAGTCTAGCTCTGGAACCCCGCGGAGACGAGCGGTGACGCGAGCGACGTTCCAGATGCCGTGCCGTTTTGACAATGGTTGTCACTCTTGATGAGAATGTGTCCCATGAAGAACCGTCGTGCGGCCGTGGCCGCGCTGAGCTTCGTCGCCCTCGCCGGACTGACCCTCGCGGGTTGTGGCTCCGAGGACGGCTCCACCGCGAGCGGCGGCGACGGCCTCACCGTCGCCGCGTCGTTCTACCCACTGGCGTTCGTGACCGAACGTGTGGCGGGCGACCACGCCACCGTCGACAACCTGACGCAGGCCGGCGGCGAGCCGCACGACCTCGAGCTGACGGCTCGGCAGGTCGGCGAGATCTCCGACGCCGACCTGGTCGTCTACCTGGCCGGGTTCCAGCCGTCCGTCGACGAGGCGGTCGAGCAGAACGCCGAGGACCGCGCCGTCGACGTCGCGGGTCTGGTCGAGCTGCTCGACGAGCCGGCCGGCGAGCACGGCGACGAGCACGCGGAGGACGAGCACGCCGACGAGGGCGAGGAGCACACCGACGAGCACGCCGAGGAGGAGGGCCACGAGGGCCACGAGCACGGCGACCTCGCCGGCGACCCGCACATCTGGCTCGACCCGACGAACCTCGAGCCGATCGCCGACGCCGTCGCCGACCGGCTGGCCGAGGCCGACCCGGACGACGCCGACGACTACCGCGCCAACGCCGACGCTCTGAAGGCCGACCTCGAGACGCTGGACGGCGAGTTCGAGACCGGTCTGGCGCAGTGCACGCAGCGGGTGTTCGTCGTCGCCCACGAGGCGTTCGGCTACCTCGCGCACCGGTACGACCTCGAGCAGGTCGGCATCTCCGGCATCGACCCGGAGGCCGAGCCGTCGCCGGAGCGTCTGGCCGAGGTGCACGACGTCGTGCAGGCCGAGGGCGTCACGACGATCTTCTACGAGCGCCTCGTCAGCCCGGACGTCGCCGAGACGCTGGCCGCCGACCTCGGCGTCCAGGCCGCGGTCCTCGACCCGATCGAGGGGCTCACCGACGACACCGCCGACCAGGACTACTTCAGCCTGATGCGGGCCAACCTGGAGGCGCTGCGGACGGCCAACGGGTGTTCGTGAGTACGGTGACCTCATGAGAGCAGCCGTCGTCGACGTCCGCGGGCTGCGGGTCGACCTCGACGACCGCCCGGTGCTGCACGGCGTCGACCTCAAGGTCGTCGAGGGCGAAGTCGTCACCCTGCTGGGCGCGAACGGGTCGGGCAAGTCCACCCTGGTCCGGACGACGGTCGGCCTGGTGCCGGCCGCCGCCGGCGAGGTGCGGCTGTTCGGCACGCCGCTGAAGTCCTTCCGCGACTGGTGGCGGATCGGCTACGTGCCGCAGCGCACGACGGCGGCGGCCGGGGTCCCGGCGACGGTGCGCGAGGTCGTCGCCGCAGGACGGCTGGCCCGCCGCAGCCTGTTCCGGCCCGCTCGCAAGGCCGACCGGGAGGCCGTCGACCACGCGATCGAGCTGGTCGGCCTCGCCGACCAGGCCGGGCGCAGCGTCGCCAACCTCTCCGGCGGACAGCAGCAGCGGGTGCTCATCGCCCGCGCCGCCGCCTCGGAGCCGGACCTGCTGGTCCTCGACGAGCCCAACGCCGGGGTCGACCACCGCAGCCAGGAGGCGTTCGCCCGCGCGCTGCGCACGTTCGTCGCGTCGGGGCGGACGGTGCTGCTGGTGCTGCACGACATGGGTCCGCTGGCGCCGCTGGTCGACCGCGGCGTCGTGCTCGACTCCGGCCGGGTGGTCCACGACGGCCCGCTGCCGACGCCGTCGATGACGCTGACCGGCCCGCCCGACCACCACGACGACCATCGCGAGGACTACGGGGCGGGCCTGTTCGGATGAGCTTCCTCGACTACGACTTCATGCAGCGGGCGCTGATCGCGGCCGTGCTCACCGGTCTGGCCGCACCCGCCGTCGGCACCTACCTGGTGCAGCGGCGGCTGGCGCTGATGGGCGACGGCCTGGGCCACGTCGCGCTGACCGGCGTCGCCGTCGGCCTGCTGACCGGCTGGGCGCCGGTGTGGACGTCGGTCGCGGTCGCCGTGCTGGGCGCACTGGCCATCGACGTCGTACGGGCCAAGGGGCGCGCGTCGGCCGACGTCGCGCTGGCGATGCTGTTCTACGGCGGCATCGCCGGCGGCGTGCTCATCACCGGGCTGGCCGGCAGCACCGCGGCCACGCTCAACACGTACCTGTTCGGCTCGATCACGACGGTGTCGGCTGACGACCTGTGGGTGGTCGCCGTCCTGGCGGTCGTGGTCATCGCGCTGGCCGTGGGGCTGGCCCCGCAGCTGTTCGCCGTCTGCCAGGACGAGGAGTTCGCCCGGGTCAGCGGCCTGCCCGTGCGGCTGTACAGCATGCTGATCGCCGTCATGGCCGCGGTCACCGTCACCGTCGCCATGCGGACGGTGGGGCTGCTGCTGGTCAGCGCGCTCATGGTGGTACCGGTGGCGACTTCGCAGCAGCTCACCCGCAGCTTCCGCACGACGTTCGGTCTGGCGCTGGCGCTCGGCGTGGTGCCGTCGGTGGCCGGCGTGGTGTTCTCGTACTACGTCGACGTCGCACCGGGCGCCAGCATCGTCGTCGCGTCACTGGTCGGATTCGTCCTGGCCTGGCCGGTCGGCTCGCTGCTGCGCCGCCGGCGCGCCGCCGCCGTCAACGGCGAGGACCCGCGCGTCACCGGGGCGCACGTCCCCGCCGAGCAGCACCCGCACCAGCACGACCCCGCGTGCGGCCATCCCGCCGTCGAGCACGGCGACCACACCGACTACCTGCACGACGGCCATCTGCACGCCGCACACGGGCGCCATTACGACGAGCATTGACCGGACGCTGTCGGAGGCATGCCCCACAATGGGGCGAATGGACGGGGGAATCGAGGACCTGCTGCGCGAGCAGGCGCCGCAGGTGCTGGGTGCGCTGGTGCGCCGCTACGGGCACTTCGACGCCGCCGAGGACGCCGTCCAGGACGCGCTGCTGGCGGCCGCGGTCCAGTGGCCCGACGACGGCGTGCCCGACAACCCACGCGCCTGGCTCATCACCGTCGCCTCGCGGCGGCTCACCGACCAGCTGCGCAGCGAGTCCGCCCGCCGCCGGCGCGAGGAGACGGCGGCCGCGCTCACGCCGTCCGACGGCCAGTTTGCCGCACCGCCGGCCGACGAGCAGCCGCCCGACACCGACGACACGCTGACGCTGCTGTTCATGTGCTGCCACCCGGCGCTGTCGGCGTCGTCGCAGGTGGCGCTGACGCTGCGCGCCGTCGGCGGCCTCACCACCACGCAGATCGCGCGGGCGTTCATGGTGCCCGAGACGACCATGGGGCAGCGCATCAGCCGGGCGAAGCAGAGCATCAAGACCGCCGGCGCCCGGTTCGACCTCCCTCCCGAAGAGGACCGCGCCGAGCGGCTGCGCGCCGTCCTGCACGTGCTCTACCTGATCTTCAACGAGGGCTACACGGCCACGTCCGGCGCCGACCTCCAGCGGGTGGAGCTGACCGCCGAGGCGATCCGGCTGACGCGCCAGGTCCACCGGCTGCTGCCCGACGACGGCGAGGTCACCGGGCTGCTCGCGCTGATGCTGCTCACCGACGCGCGGCGCGCGGCGCGGACCCGTCCCGACGGCAGCCTGGTCCCCCTCGCCGAGCAGGACCGCGCCCTGTGGGACAAGACGGCCATCGACGAGGGCGTCGCGCTGGTCACCGGTGCGCTGAAGCACGGCGAGCTGGGGCCGTACCAGGTGCAGGCGGCCATCGCGGCGGTGCACGACGAGGCGCCGGCCGCCGACGACACCGACTGGCCGCAGATCGTGGCGCTCTACGAGGTGCTCGAGCGGCTCTCCCCCAACCCGATGGTGACGCTCAACCACGCCGTCGCCGTCGCCATGGCCGACGGGCCGCGGGCCGGGCTGGCGCTGCTCGAGACGCTGGCCGGCGACAGCCGGCTGGCCGAGCACCACCGGCTCGAAGCGGTCCGCGGGCACCTGCTCGAGATGGCCGGCGACGCCGCCGCCGCGCGGGCCGCGTACCGGCTGGCCGCACAGCGCACCACCAGTCTGCCCGAACAGCGCTATCTGGAAGACAGGGCCGCCCGGCTGGCCACTCAGGAATGATCAGTGCTTTTTCACCAGAAATGAGGTCGCCCGATTTCCGTCCGTCGTTTCCCACCCTCCGAATGCCGTGGCTGCCGGGGAGAATGTGCCGCTGAAGCGCTATGATGACGCGTTCGACCGTGGCGAGGGAATCATTCTCCGGTGTACTGGCGGACATGCCTGTTAATTTGCATGTGGTTCGAGTACAGGTGAGTTGTCGGTGCTCAGAGGAGCTGTCATGAACGCGTCGGAGGGGCCCGCGGAGCGGCACCCGATCGGGTACTGGCTCAAGCTGGTCGATCGGCTGATCGACCAGGGGTTCGACGCCGTCCTCGGCAGCGCCGCCGTCACGCCGCGGCACTGGCAGATCCTCAACCTGCTCGAGGCCGGCCCGGCCACCTACGCCCAGATCGACGACGAGGCGGCGCCGTACCTCGCACCGCACATGCCCACCGTCCGCCCCGTGGTCGACGACCTCTGCAACCGCGGCTGGGCCACCCCGGTCGGCCCCGACCGCGTCATGCTGACCGAGACCGGCGTCAAGGCGCTCAACGACATCCAGGCCCGCGTGGCCGCCGACCGGCAGCGCATCACCGAGGGCATCACCGACGACGAGTACCGCGCCGCCGTCGAGGTCCTGGCGCGCATGGCCACCAACCTCGGCTGGCGCGAAGAGCGCGACATGGGGCCGATCTGAGCGTCGGCCGAGCACCCGGCTCAGACAGCGGGGGCGGCGGGGTCCGCGCCGCCGTAGCGGCGGTCGCGCTTGGCGTAGATCTCGATCGCCTCCCACAGCCGGCGACGGTCGAAGTCGGGCCACAGGGTGTCGAGGAACACCATCTCGGCGTACGCCGACTGCCAGAGCATGAAGTTCGACGTGCGCTGCTCCCCCGACGGGCGGACGAACAGGTCGACGTCGGGGAGGTCGGGGTTGTAGAGGTAGCGCCCGAGGGTCCGCTCGTTGACCTTGTCGGGCTTGATCCGGCCCGCGGCGACGTCGGCGGCCAGCGCCGCGGCCGCGTCGCCGAGCTCGGCCCGTCCGCCGTAGTTGACACAGAACTGCAGCGTGATGACGTCGTTGTCGCGAGTGCGCCGCTCGGCGTCCCGCAACTCGCTGATGACGCTCTTCCACAGCCGGGGACGGCGGCCGGCCCAGCGGATGCGCACGCCGAGCGCGTCGAGCTCGTCGCGCCGGCGGTGGATGACCGTGCGGTTGAAGCCCATGAGGAAGCGCACCTCCTCGGGCGAGCGGCGCCAGTTCTCCGTCGAGAACGCGTACACGGACAGGCAGCGCACGCCGATCTCGATGGCGCCGTGGATGACGTCGAGCAGCACGGCCTCGCCGGCCTCGTGGCCCTTGGTGCGCGGCAGCCCGCGGGCGTTGGCCCAGCGGCCGTTGCCGTCCATGACCAGGGCGACGTGCGCCGGCACCAGGTCCGGCCGGACGGGCGGCGGGACGGCTCCGGACGGGTGCGGGGTGGGCGGGGTGTAGGTGCGCTTCTTCACCGCTCCACCAGGCCGATCGAGCGCAGCCCGCGCTCGAGGTGCCACTGCAGGAACGCCGCGGTGATGCCGCTGGCCTCGCGCCGGGCCCGCGGCGCGCTGGCGTCGGCGACCGGCCAGTCGCCGCTGAGCAGCGCCGCCAGCAGCGCGACGGTGTCGCCGGACGGCGCGACGGTGCCGGCCGGGCGGCACGACCCGCACACCATGCCACCGGCCTGGACGGAGAACAGCCGGTGCGGCCCCTGGGCGTCGCAGCGGGCGCAGTCGGCGAAGCTGGGCGCGAACCCGGCGACGGACAGCCCGCGCAGCAGGTAGGCGTCGAGCACCAGCCCGGGGTCGTGCGCGGCGCCGGCCAGCGTCCGCAGCGCACCCACCAGCAGCAGGTACTGCTGGACGGCCGGCTCGCGTTCCTCGGCGGTGAGCCGCTCGGCGGTCTCGAGCATGGCGGTGCCGGCGGTGTAGCGGCCGTAGTCGTCGGTGATGCTCATGCCGTACGGCGCGATGGTCTCGGCCTGCGTCACGATGTCGAGCGTGCGCCCGGTGGCGAACTGGCAGTCGACGTGCATGAACGGTTCGAGCCGAGCGCCGAACCGGCTGGTGGTGCGCCGTACTCCCTTGGCGACCGTGCGGATGCGGCCGTTGTTCCTGGTGAGCAGCGTGACGATGCGGTCGGCCTCGCCCAGCTTCTGGGTGCGCAGCACGACCCCCTCGTCACGATAGAGCGCCACGCGACCTCCTGACCTGCACTCACGTCGGCCTCTACCTTAGTGCGTGCCACCGTCAGCCCAGCAGCTCGTGCCCCAGCGACACGACGGCGACCACGATGATGAGGCCGCGCAGCACCCAGTCGGGCAGCGCCTTGGCCAGCCGGCCGCCGCTGTAGCCGCCGATGGTGGCGCCGACGGCCATGACGGCGACGGCGAGCCACTCGACGTCGGCGTGGCCGAGGAAGTGGGCGATGGTGAAGCCGGCGGCGGCGGTGACGTTCACGGTGAGCGTCAGCAGGTTCTTGATGCCGTTGGTCGTGCTCAGCGGCCGCCCGCTGAACGCGCTCAGCGCGCCGAGCAGCAGGATGCCCTGCGCGGCGGCGAAGTAGCCGCCGTAGATCGAGCAGCCGAGGATCGAGACGCGCAGGCCCGTGCTGCCGAACGGGTTGTCGCCGGCCCGCGACGCCGCCCGGGCCCGCATCATGGCCGCGAGCCGCGGCTGGACGATCACCAGCACGAGCGCGAACCCGATGAGGATCGGCACGATGATGTCGAGGGCGTCGGAGCTGGTGGTGAGCAGGAGCACCGAGCCGATGACGCCGCCGACGACGGAGATGTAGCGCAGGCTCCGGATGTGCCGCCGGTCCTCGCGCAGTTCCTTGCGGTAGGCCAGCGTGCCGCCCAGGGCCGAGGTCACCATGGCGATGGTGTTGGTGGTGACGGCCGCGGCGGGGTCCAGGCCGAGGGCCAGCAGGACCGGCAGCGTGACGAGGGAACCGGAGCCGACGGCCCCGTTGATCGATCCGGCCGCCAGGGCGGCGAGCAGCAGCAGGCAGAGCTCGATTGCGGACATGACACTCTTTCTCAGCCGGCGGTCGCCCGGCTGTGCGGCTCCTGCAGAGGAGCGCTACTGACCGGTGAACTCCAGCAGGTCCCTGGAGTGGTCGATGTGGTTCAGCATGAGCTCGCCGGCGAGGTCGGCGTCGTGGGCGGCGACGGCGTCGAGGATGGCCCGGTGCTCCGCCCACGACGACGGCGCCCGGTTGGTGATGATGGTCGCGAGGTACCAGCCCGCCCGGCGTTCGAGGTCGGCCAGCAGCGCCAGCGAGACGCGGTTGCCGCCGATCTCGGTGATGGCGCGGTGGAACGTGCGGTTGAGCTCGATCAGCCGGCGCGGGTCGTCGTGGTTCTGGGAGGCCTCGTGACCCTCGGCGTAGATCGCCTCCAGCCGCCGGACACCGTCGTCGTCGACGTTCTGGGCGGCCAGCCGGCAGCTGTCGGACTCGAGCAGCGCCCGGACGTGGAAGACCTCGCGCGCCTCGCGGGCGGTCGGCTCGTGGACGAACGCCCCGCGCCCGGCGCGCAGGTCGACGAAGCCGGCGACGGACAGCGACTGGAGCGCCTCGCGGACCGGTTGCCGGCTCACGCCCAGTAGCTCGGCCAGGGACTCCTCGGCCAGGTGCTCGCCGGGCGCCAGCTTGCCGAAGACGATGAGCTCTTCGACGGCCGCCCTGACCTGCTCGCGCAGGCTGGCCCGGCGCATGACCGGGACGTCACCACGGGACAGCTGCCCGGCCGTGCCGGCCCGGGAGGCGAGGGAGTCGGAGGCGGCCACGGCTCAGAGCTCGGCGACGAGCTTGCCGAGGTCGGTGCGGGCGGTGCCGGGCAGCCACTGGGCCTCGAGGTGGACGCCATTCGCCGACAGCTCCCGCCAGATGGCGATCTCGTCGTCGGTGGCGTGCACCTCCTTGGTCAGCCGCTTGCGGCCCGGCCCGGTGTGCACGTTGCCGACGTTGACCTCGGTCATCTTCAGGCCGGCGTCGTAGAGCGCCTTCAGCTCCGCCGGGCCCTTGACCACGACGATCGTCTTGACGTCGGAGGTGGACTGCTCGACGATCCGCGCGGAGTCGGCGATCGTCAGGATGTCGGCCCGCACGCCGGCCGGCACCGCGAGGAGCATCAGGTTCTTCTGCGTCGGGTTCGCCGCCGTGGCGTCGTCGGCCACCAGGATCTGCTGGATCCCCAGCGCCTGGGTCCAGCCCATGACCACCTGGCCGTGGATCAGCCGGTCGTCGACGCGGATCAGAGCGATGTCCATCTCGTTCCTCTCTAGGGCAGTTCCCATTGTCCATGCATGATCGTGAGGCTGATCGCCGCCTCGTCGTCGAGGACGACCAGATCGGCCCGCCGCCCGATCACGACGGCGCCGCGGTCGGTGAGGCCGAGCGAGCGGGCCGGGTTGCGCGCCGCCGCGTTGAGCGCCACCGGCAGCGGCACGCCGGCCGCGAGCAGCACGCGGACGCCGTCGGCGAGCGTCGACGTGCTGCCGGCGATGCCGCCGGAGGAGGTGAAGGCGCGGCCGCCGGTGAGCCGGACCGGCGTGCCCTCCCAGCGGTGGTGGTCGCCGTCGGGCAGGCCGGAGACGTCGGTGCCGTCGCTGACGAGCATCAGGCGGTCGCGCACGCCCGGCAGCGCGGCCAGCGCGGCGATCAGCTCGGGCGCGACGTGCAGGCCGTCGGCGACGATCTCCAGGTACACCGACGCGTCGGCGAGCAGCGCCGGGACCGGACCCGGGCTGCGGTGGTGGATGGGCGGCATCGCGTTGAACAGGTGCGTCGCTCGCCGGGCGCCCCAGCCGATGGCCGCTCTGGCCTGTTCGAACGTCGCTGCCGTGTGGCCGACGGAGACCCGCACGCCGGCCTGCGCGAGACGGCGGACGGCGGACTCGGCGTGCGGGAGCTCCGGTGCGATCGTGCAGACGCGCAGCGCCCCGCCGGCGGCGTCCAGCAGCGCGCCGATCCGCTCCGGCTCGGGCTCGACGAGCTGCTCGCGCTGGTGGACGCCGCGGAAGTCCGGGCTCAGGAACGGACCTTCGAGGTGGATGCCCACGAGGTCGGCGCCGCCCGCGCCGGTCGGCCCGAGGAGGCCGGCCAGGCCCCGCACCGAGTGCAGGATCCGGTCGAACGGGACGGACGCGGTGGTGGCGACGAACGACGTCACCCCGGCCACGCGCAGCCGGCGCCCGATCGCCCGCAACGCCGGCTCGTCCGCGCTCATCACGTTGTGCCCGAGGCCGCCGTGCACGTGCGTGTCGACGAAGCCGGGCGCGACGATGCGCCCGTCGAGGTCGATCCGCTCGACGCCGGGCCCGGCGCCGTCCACCGGGCCGACACCGGCGATCAGGCCGGCGCGGACGTGGACGGTGCCCGGCTCCAGCCGGCCGTCGGGCAGCAGCACCCGGCCGCCGGTGAGCACGTACTCGTCGGTCTGCGGCATCGCGCGGCTCAGCCCAGGATGCCGAAGTAGCCGAGCACCAGGCCGACGACCAGGGTGCCGAGCAGCACCCAGACCGGCGACACGCGGCGGCGGATCAGCGCGTAGACGATCATCGTCGCGATCAGCGGCAGCAGCGCGGGCAGCACGAGGTCGAGCTGGTCCTGCAGCGCGATGGTCTGCTCGCCGCTGGTGTACGACCACGGCGTGGTCACGTTGAGCAGCGTCGCCACCAGCGCGCCCGTGACCGCGAGCCCCACGATGGTCGCGCCCCGCTTGATCTGGTCGATCTGCGCCGGCGAGAGCTTCTCGAAGAACTGCATGCCGGTGCGGTAGCCGGTCGCCGTCCCGCCGACCCGCATGAGCACCTGGATGGCCAGCAGCGCCAGGAAGAAGATGATCGGCCCGGCGATGTTGCCGTCGATGGCCAGCCCGGCGCAGACCGCCGCCAGGATCGGCCGGATCGTGCCGAAGATCAGCGAGTCGCCGATGCCGGCCAGCGGCGCCATGAGCCCGACCTTGACGGAGTTGATCGCCTCGTCGTTCAGGTCGGTCGCGCCCTTGGCCCGCTGCTCCTCCATCGACGCGGTGACGCCGGCGATGGGGCCGACCACCCAGGGGTTGGTGTTGAAGTACACCATGTGCCGCTGGTAGGCGGCGGCCCGCTCGACGGGGTCGGGGTAGAGCCGGTCGAGCGTCGGGCGCATCATCCACCAGAACCCGAGGTTCTGGAACCGCTCGTAGTTGAAGCCGCCCTGCAGCAGCAGGCCGCGCACCGTCAGGCGGCGGATCTCGTGGCGCTGCTGCTGCTCGTCCGGCCGCTCCAGCACGTCGGTGGCCGTGGTGTTCTCGGTCATGGTCTCTTCTCCGCTCAGATCAGCGCCGACGACTGCGGGCTGGACGGCGCCTGCGGCGTGCGGTTGCGCAGGATGACGACCACCAGCGCGGTGGCGAGGATGGCGACGCCGATCACCGTGAAGTCGGTGAAGGCCGCGAGGGCGAACCCGGCGAAGAAGACCGGGAACAGCGCCTTGTTGTAGAGCACCGACAGCAGGATCCCGAAGCCCACCGCGGGCAGCAGCGCCGCCGACGTGTTCAGCGCGTTCTGGACGTCGTCGCTGAGCGCGTTCAGCACGCCCTCCAACGCGTTGGCGCCGAACTGCAGGACCAGGAAGGTCGGCACGAAGTAGGCGAGGAAGTGGATCGCGTTGCCGATCCAGATGATGCCCAGGATGGTCCGTCCTCGTGCTTGTGCCGCGGCCGCGTCGGCGCGGTGCACCAGGAAGGAGCAGACCGTCTTCGCGAACAGCTCGCAGAACGTGCCGAGCACCGCCGCGGGAACCGCCGCCACCAGCGCCGCCTCGGCACCCTGACCGGCGGAGATGGACAGCGCCGTTCCGACGGCCGCGCCGATGGCGACGTTCGGCGGAGCGGTGCCGCCGAACGTCGCGGCGCCGATGAAGATCAGCTCCAGGGTGCCGCCGACGATCAGTCCGGTCTCCAGGTCGCCGGCGATCAGCCCGACGACGGGACCGAGGATGATCGGCCGTTCCAGCTGCGGGTCGCCGAGAATGCGGCGCGCGAGGTAGGCCAGGGCGACCACCAGCGCGATGAGGAACGCCTGCCACAGCGTCATCTGACGCCTCCTTCCGGCCGGACGAGGGCGCCGGCGTCGCGGATACCGTCCTGTCCCGCGGTGACGGCCCGGGCGGCGAGCTCCGGCGCGGACGACGTGCCCGCGCCGAGCGCCAGGTCGACGACCATGGGCAGGTTGACGCCGGTGACGACGTCCGCCCGGCCCGCGGCCGCCTGGGCCAGCGCCACCCGGGCGGGCGAGCCGCCGAGGACGTCGGCCAGGATCAGCACCCGTCCCGGCTCACCCGCGGGGTTCACCCGGTCGATCAACGACTCCACCCGTTCGGTCAGCTCGTCGACCCCCGAACCCACCGGGAAGTCGACGGCGTGCACGTGCTCCGTCGAGCCGACGATCATCTCCGCCGTCTCGACCAACGACGTAGCGAACGAACCGTGGCCCGTCACGACGATACTTGTCATCCATACTGCATACAGTATGGAGCTGCCGCCTCGCAACCCGAGCGATGCAGGGCGACTACGCGAGAACTGATTGTGCGACCCCCACTCACCAGGCAAGATGTCGTTCGTGAATGCCACGCGCTGGCGGGGTGGGGGCGTCGCGTTCGTCGTGGTCGCGTGCACCTCACTCCTGGCCGCCGGTCCGGCGTCGGCCGAACCGCCGTTCAACGTCCCGGGAATGATCACCGACCGCGCCGGCGCCCTGTCCGGCGACGACGAGCAGCGCGTCCAGGCGGCGCTCGACCGGCTGACCGACGAGTCCGGGCTGCAGCTGTTCGTCGTCTACGTCGACAGCTTCGACGGGATGGACGGCCAGACCTGGGCCAATGAGACCGCCACCGTGTCCGGGCTGGGCACCGACGACATCCTGCTCGCCGTCGCGCTGCAGGACCGCTCGTTCGGGATCTCGGTCACCGACGAGCTCGAGCTGACCGACGACCAGCTGGACGACGTCCGGCAGAACGACATCCGGCCGCGGCTCAGCGACGAGGACTGGGCCGGTGCGGCCATCGCCGGGGCCGACGGATATCGCGAGGCCGCCACCGGCTCCGGCGGCTCGGCCGCGCCCTGGGTGGTCGGCGGGGTCGCCGTGGTGGGCGCGGGGGCCGCGGGATGGTGGTTGCTGCGCCGCCGCCGGCGCGGTCGGGCAGGTGGCGCGGCGGGCCCGGAGGGCCGGCCCGTCGACGAGTTCGCCGGGTTGTCGCTGGACGAGCTCGACAAGCGCGCGAGCGCGGCGCTGGTCGACATCGACGACGCCCTGAAGACCTCCGAGCAGGAGCTCGGGTTCGCGCAGGCCCAGTTCGGCACCGAGGCGACCAGTGAGTTCAGCCGGTTGCTGACGACGTCGAAGGAACGGGTCGCGGGCGCCTTCGCGGTGCGCCGGCAGCTCGACGACGCCGAGCCCGAGACCGACCAGCAGGCCCGGACGTTGACCATCCAGATCATCATGACCTGCCGCGCCGTCAGCGATGCCCTCGACGCCCAGGCCGCGGCGTTCGACGAGCTGCGCGACCTGCACGCCCGTGTCCCCGAGGTGCTGGACGAGACCGGGCAGCGTGCCACGGAGGTCGAGCAGCGGCTGCCGGCGGCCCGTGCCCAGCTCGAGCTGCTCGCGCTGAGCTATCCCCCGGCCGCGCTGGCGTCCGTGAGCGGCAACCCTGACCAGGCCGGCCGGCTGCTCGCCGCGGCGCGGGAGTCCGTCGCGGACGGGCAGCGGTCGCTGCAGTCCGACGACCGGGCGGCCGCCGTCGCCCACGCGCGCGCCGCCGAGGACGCCGTCGCGCAGGCGGGCAAGCTGCTCGACGCCGTCGCCGGCGCCAAGGACGAGCTGGAGACCGCCGGCCAGCGGATCGGGAAGGCCATCGAGTCGGTGACGCAGGACATCGCCGACGCCGCACGGCTGGCCCCGTCCGACCCCGCCATCACCGCGGCCAGCGCCGAGGCCCAGCAGGCCGTGGCCGCCGGCCAGGCCGCCGCCCAGGCCGCCGGCCAGGGCGACCCGCTG
>NZ_QUAL01000145.1 GCF_003579925.1 Jiangella rhizosphaerae
CCGCGGCCGGCGATCGGCCCGGACCGGCCGACCTGCGGCGGCCGCCCGCGCTCGACCGGGCCGGGCTGACCGGCGAGGGCGTCGTCGTCGGCGTGGTCGACTGGGGCCTGGACGTGGACCACCCGGCGTTCTGCGACGCCGCCGGCCGCACCCGGGTGCTCGCCCTCTGGGACCAGCGCGACGCCGCCGGCCCGGGCCCGGCGCCGTACGGCTACGGCCGCGTGCACGACCGCGCGGCCATCGACGCGGCGCTGCGCACCGACGACCCGTACCGCGCCCTCGACTACCACCCGGCCGACGCCGACCGCGGCGGCGGCTCGCACGGCAGCCACGTCGCCGCGATCGCCGCCGGCAGCGCCGACCCGCCAGGCGTGGCGCCGGCCGCGACGCTGGTGTTCGTGCACCTGGCCGACCGGGGGACCGGCGGGACGGCGACGCTCGGCGACTCCGTGCGGCTGCTCGAGGCGGTCGACTTCGTCCGCCGCACGGCGGCCGGGCGGCCGTGGGTCGTCAACCTCAGCGTCGGCCGGCACGGCGGGCCGCACGACGGCCGGACGCTGCTCGAGCTTGCCTTGGACGAGTTGCTGGCGGCGGCGCCCGGCCGGCTGGTGGTGCAGAGCGCCGGCAACTACTACCGCGCCCGCGCGCACGCGGCGGGGACCGTGGCGCCTGGCACGACCCGGACGCTGACGTTCCGCGTCCAGCCCGGCGACCCGAGCCCCAACGAGCTGGAGATCTGGTACGACGGCGCCGACCGGTTCGACGTCCGACTGACGCCGCCGGGCCGCGGTCCCGGTCCTTGGGTACGGCTGGCCGAGCAGGCCGACATCGTCGTCGACGGCGTCATCGCCGGGCGGCTGTACCACCGGGCCCACGACCCCAACAACCACGACCACCACGTCGACGCGTTCCTCGACCCCGCGGCGCCGGCCGGGGCCTGGACGGTGAGCCTGCGCGCGGCCCGCGTCGTCGGCGGGCGGTTCGACGCCTGGCTCGAGCGCGACGACCGCTGCGCGCGCTGCCAGGCCCGGTTCGTCCCGGCCGACGCCGAGCCGGCGGGCACCGTCGGCACCATCGCGACCGGCCGGCTGCCGCTGGTCGTCGGCGCCTACGACGCGCACGACCCGGCCGCTCCTCTGGCGCCGTTCAGCAGTGCCGGCCCGACGCGTGACGGCCGTGGCAAGCCGGACCTGCTGGCCTCCGGCGTGGCCGTGCTGTCGGCCCGCTCCGCCCCGTCCGGCAGCCGTCGCAGCCCCGGCAGCTGGACCCGCAAGTCGGGCACCAGCATGGCCGCGCCGCACGTCACGGGCGCCGCGGCGCTGTGCCTGCAGGCGACGGCCGGTCGGCTGGGCGCGGTGGAGCTGCGCCGCCTGGTGCTCGGGTCGGTCGCCCCGCGCGCCTCGCCCGGTCCCCGCGCGGGCGCCGGGTACCTCGACCTCGCCCGGCTGGCCGCCACCCTGTCCACCGTCCGCGTCCGTCCCGAGGAGACCGTCATGGCCGCCGACCGTTCCGTCACCCCGTCGCTGGCGTTCCGCGAGCTGCTGTACCGGCCCGGCGGTGAGCTGGCGACCTGGGTGGACCAGCACTTCGACGTCCTCGGCCGTCCCGGCGAGCCGGTGGCGACCCGCGCGGACCGCGGCGACCTGCTCGTCGACGTCCCGCTCGGGCAGTCCGGCGCGGGCACGGTGACGACGCTGCCGCACCACTACGCCGCGCCCCGGCAGCTGGGGCCGGGCCAGCTGCTGCTGCACCCGCGCACCCCGGAGGACGCCGAGCTGCTGGAGCTCGAGCCGTCCGACGCCGAGTGGGCCGAGCCGGCCGAGGCCGGGCCGGCCGAGGCCGGGCCGGTGGAGGACGAGGAGTCGGTGCCGCAGCACGTGCTATCGGCCCGGGCACGGTGGCCGAAGCTCTTCCCCGGCCTGTCGAAGGTCGTCATCCGCGACCTCGCGGGCTGCGCGCCGTCGCAGCTGGTCGCCGACAGCGACTTCACCGCGTGGACGAACTCGCCGACGGCCGTCTACGTGGCGCCGGACGCCGACACGTCGCCCGCGGTGCTGGACGCCGTCCTGTACCACGAGGCCGTGCACGTCCGGCAGTTCGCGGCCGCCGGAGGGAAGCCGCCGGCCGACCACGCCACGATGGTCCGCTACGAGATCGAGGCGTACAACGCCTCCGCGGCCTGGGTCGACGCGCGGCCGGGCAAGGAGAACGACGCGATCGCCCGGGGCATGCGCGAGACCGCGGCGATGCTGCGCGACGAGGCCGTCCGGACGACGAGGGCGACCAAGGACCGCGCCGAGCGCAACCGCCGTTACCAGCGCTTCCTGGTGGAGAAGAAGCTGCTGCCCGAGCACTCGACGATCGGCGAGCTCTACGCCCTGACGCCGGGCCGCATGTCCTGCACGCCGGGTTCGGGCGAGGCCGTCGTGGACGACGCCGACGAGGCGGCGATGGCGTTGCTGGCGGAGGGCTACCCGACGCCTCCGGGCGAGGACGGCGCCGTCGCCGGCGGATGGTCCGACGCGGAGGGCGGCGGCGCCGAGCTGGCCGAGTTCAGCGGGCCGGAGCACCGCGACATCGCCGACGGCGCCGCCGGCAAGGAGCTGAGCGGCCTGAACTACGGCGACCCGCCGAAGCGGCTGACGTTCGGCGAGGTGACGGCGCTGGCCGGCGACTACTTCGCGACGTATGAGGAGATGCGCGAGCTGTCGGCGACGGCGCGGGGGCGGGTCCAGCTGGCGTACGCCCGCTGGCACTGCCTGTCGCTGGACCGTCAGGGCGTCCCGGCCCCGGCCGCCGACGCGGCGACCGTCAAGGACGTCACCGACCGGTACCTGCTGCTCGCGTCGCAGAACATCTCCCACTTCTCCGCCGGCGGCACCGCCTGGCAGGCCTACACCAGCTGGCACGCGAAGGCGCTGGTGGACGCGCTGGACGCGGGCCGGCTTTCCGACGCCGCACGGTGGGAGCGGGCGATGACGAAGGAGGCGTTCGGGCTGCACTTCCTGACCGACTCGTTCTCCGCCGGGCACGTCCGCACGCCCCGCGCGGAGATCCGCGACTGGTACCGTCAGCGCTACCCCGACAGCGGCGACCGGATCCTG
This sequence comes from Jiangella rhizosphaerae, assembly GCF_003579925.1. Classification (GTDB taxonomy): domain Bacteria; phylum Actinomycetota; class Actinomycetes; order Jiangellales; family Jiangellaceae; genus Jiangella; species Jiangella rhizosphaerae. The sequence continues at coordinate 3,105 of NZ_QUAL01000145.1, forward strand.
CAGTACCTCGCCCGGTTCCTGTTCGACCGGCTCGACGAGCGGCAGCAGATGCCGCAACTGGCGTGGTGGTTCGGCTGGGTGACGCGCGGCGTCATGGTCGACCGGATCCGCACGCTCGGCGGCGAGGCGGTCGCGAACATCACCCTCGGCGACATCGTCAGTCTCGCCCTGCACGACTGGGACAACCGCGGGCTCGACGTCGTCACCGACGTCGACGCCGACGGCCGCTCCGTCGCGGGCGGTCACCGCTGGCGTGCCGTCGGCGACGGTCACCTGGGCGCCAACCGGTTCGGCATCGACACCCGCCGGATGGCCGTCGTCGCCGTCATCGCGTCGCTGCGCGACCTCGAGCGGGTCCGCGGCGCCGGCGTGAAGCTCGGCTCCGCGGAGGTGTCGCTGTCGCAGCGCTCCAGCGCGGTGCGGGAGGCCCTGGGCTCGACGGTGTTCGCGGCGCGCGGCTTCGTCCCGCGCGAGGACACCGGCCGTACGACGGCGGTCGCGCTGCGCACGGCGGACGGGAGCCGCGCGCCGATGGAGTGGCGATGGGGACAGCTCGGCCCGGTGGCCCATCAGGCGATCGACGGCACCATCCGCAAGCGCCTGGCCGACGAACTGCGCGTCTTCGCCGAGCAGGTCCCCGACCCCGTCGACGGGCCGGCCGGGTTGCGCATCCACGGCATCCGCGGCGCGTACCGGCTGTTCATCCGGCATCTGCGCGACGACGGCATCGCGGTCCTCGAACGTGCCGTCGGCCGCAACGCCCGCTGACCCCCCGCGTTGATCTTGGACTTCTTCGGCAATTGCCGCCCGAAATGCCCGATAGATGGCCGAACAACTCCAAGATCAACGAGGGGAGGGGATGGTGCCGAAGACCGGCCGGCCGGGCGCGACGTCCTCGTCGTCGGGTACGCCGATGTTCTGGCAGGCGGTCAGCAGCCAGCGACCCTCCTCCTTCGCCATGATCCACAGCGGTGAACCGACGTCGATGCCGTCGGGCGTGCGGTAGACCTGGCGCAGCTTCACGGCGGCGACGTCGGGGCGGATGAACACCACGTGCTCCAGCTCGAACCGCACCGACATCCCGCGCATGCCGCCGGGGAGGACCTGGCGGGTGAACTCGGTGATCTCGTCGAGTCCGTAGAGGCGCTTTCCGCCGCCTGTGGTCCAGATGGCGTCGGGGCGGAAGAGCGCCAGGAACACGTCGGGCAGCTCGTTGTTCTGCGCGTGCTCGACGGTGTCGATGACGCGGCGGATCGCGTCCAGCTCGGCCTCGGCGGCCACGGCGTCGATGTCTGTCGTCATGTCCGCAGCCTGCTACCTCAACCGCGATTGAGGTCAAGGCGGTGAGAGCGGCATCACCCGGTTCGGGTGGGGCCGGGCGGCGCCGCTCGGGCGACCATCCGTAGGGGGTGGTCCTATGAGCGAGGTGGCGTTGCCGATCATGTCGAGCGAGCGGCTGGGGGAGCTGCTCACGCTCGTCAGGGGTGCCGACACGGTCGAGCTGAAGTTGAGTGTGCCGGACGGCGACCAGAGGTCGGCGGTCGCGGCGCTGGGCATGGATCCGCTGGACGCACAGATCCGGCAGGTCGTCTTCTTCGACACGCCGGACCTGGCGCTGGACAGCCGGGGCGTGGTGATCAGGGCACGACGGGTGCAGCGCCGGCCGGGTGACGCCGTCGTCAAGCTGCGGCCCGTGATCCCCGACGAGCTGCCGCCGTCGCTGCGCAGGTCGCCGGACTTCGGGGTCGAGGTCGACGCCATGCCGGGCGGCTCGTTCGTCGCCTCCGGGACGATGAAGGCGCCGGCCGACAACGCGCACGTCACCGATGTGCTGGCCGGTCGCCGGCCGATCCGCAAGCTGTTCACCAAGCAGCAGCGCGAGCTGTTCGCCGCCTACGGTCCTGACGGCGTCGACCTCGACGAGCTGCGGCCGCTCGGCCCGATCACCATCCTGAAGCTCAAGTTCTCGCCGGGCGAGTTCGGCCGCCGCCTGGTGGCCGAGCTCTGGTTCTACCCGGACGGCAGCCGCATCCTCGAGCTGTCGACCAAGTGCCTGCCCGCCGAGGCGCTGAACGTCGCGGCCGAGTCGCGGGTGTTCCTCGGTGCGCGCGGCATCGATGTCGGCGGCGTCCAGCAGACGAAGACCCGGACCGCGTTGACCTACTTCTCCCGGCAGCTCACGGGTGCGCGCTCGGCTCCTCGTCGGAGCCGGTCATGACGGCGGCCGCGGCCTCCGCGCTGACGGCGTGCCGGGCGATGCTCCGGTAGCCTTCGAGCCCGGCCCGCAGTCGTTCGATCACGCGGTCCTCGGCGACGGCGATGATGGCCGACGTACCCGGCTCGAGGCTGTCGCCGATAGCGCGCAGGTCCTCGTCCCTGACGCCCTTGTCGCGCACCGTGCCCCAGATGCCGCCGCCGGCCGCGCCGACCGCCGCCGACACCAGCAGGCCGGGCGGGAAGATCAACCCGACGAGTCCACCGGCGACGGCTCCGCGCTTGGCCCAAGTCCGGCCACCGGGGTCGGCGGTCTCCTGGAACGCGACCTTGCCGTCCGCGCGGCGGACCACGACGACGGCATCGACCAGCTCGATCGTCCCCTGACGATCCATGGTGCGGAAGTCCTCGAGGGCCTCGCCGGCCTCGTCCTCCGTGCCGAACACCGCGACGAAGACCTGCACTGTGCTGTCGCTCATGATGCTGTCCCCTGCGTACTCGTCCGATCGCATGACTGCGCGTCGTCGAAGGCCTGCCGGAGCGTGTCGTCGGCAGCCGCCAGATAGCCAGCCACGGTCTCGCCGAGCGTGCTCAGCGCCTGGCCGGTGTGCGTGAGCGCGGTCTGTGCCTCGGACAGCGCGCCGGTGACCTCCTCGCCGGTCGCAGCACCGCCCAGCTCCTGCAGCGCCTGCCCGACGGCGTCCAGCCCGGCCCTGACGTCGGCCGCGTCGTCGCCGAGCTCCTGCTGGGCGTCCTCGACCGGCTCGTCGGCGCCCTCAGGTGCGTCGGCGATGGCGTCGACGAGGTCCTGCGCACTGGCCCGCACGGCGTCGACCCGGTCCTCGACCTCGGTCCGGAGCCCTTCCAGCGACTCCCGCGACAGGGAGTCGACGTCCAGACCCGCGCTCAGTCCACGCAGGTCCGCGGCCAGCTCGGTCCAGGCCGAGCAGACGCCGTCGGCCCACTGTTCCTCCTCGGACGCCTCCTCGCTGCAGCCGGCCACCAGCAGCACCGACACCACCAGCGCCGCGGTGCCCGGCCACCGCATCCCGCTCACCCGGCCAGCAATCGCGCCTTGGCCGCGGCGAACTCCTCCTCGGTGAGGACGCCCTGTGCCTTGAGGTCGGCGAGCCGCGCCAACTGGTCGGTCAGTGAGTCCTCCTCGGCAGCGGCCGGAGCGGCCGGCGGCGGCTGGGGCGCGTAGGCGGGCGGCGGCTGGGCGGCGTAGGCGGCCCGCGCCTGCTGGTCGTACTCCTGCTGCTGCCAGCGCTCGGCCTGCCGGCGCGACACGCGGTTCGACACCGCGGTGGCGGTGCCGGCGACCACCGCCGTCCGGGCCATGCCCCGAAGCAGTCCCATCGCGGGCCACCCCCTCAGCCGATGTCGAGGCCGCGCAGTGCCCGGCTCGCCGTCTCGGCCGGGACGCGCGCCTGGTCGGCGACCTCGCCGCCGGCGTTGCGGACGGCGTTGACGAACGGGATCGCCCAGGTGTTCTCGACGACGAGCACCGCCACGGAGTTGCCGGGCGGCAGGCCGGCGGCGACCTCGTCGACGTCCTCGGCGTCCAGGACGCCACCGCCGAGCTGGCCGTCGAGGTCGGCGAAGGCCGGCTTCAGGTCCGGCCCGAGCCCGGCCAGCTCGATCGAGCCGACGGTGCCGGCGTCGTCCTTGTACACGAACAGCAGGTCGACGATCCGGACCAGCCCGTTGACGACGAGCTCGCGCATCGCCGGCAGGATCTCGCCCTTGAACTGATTGCCCGGGAACCTCAGCATGAGGATGTCGACCGGTCCCACGTCCACGGTGTCCATGCGGCCCAGCCTTCGCCGGCGGACGGCCGGCTGCCTCACCCGTCCCGGGTGAGGGGCCACTCAGACGGCGGGTCCCGGGCGACGACGCGGTCCCGACCGCACCGCGGACCTCGCCACCGAGGAGACCAGCGACCAGATCGCGATCCCGAGCACGAGGTCGAGGGCGGCCGTCGCGACCTTGGCGTCGAGATCTGCGCCGGACGTGAACGGCGCCACCACGCCGATCAGCGTCGCCAGTGCGACCACCCAGCCGAAGAACCGCAACGGTTGCGGCGTCGTCAGGAGCAGGACATGCACCAGGGCGGTCGCCAGCAGCGCGGCCAGAGCCGCACCCGCCGCGTACCAGCCGGTGCTGGCATCGCCCCACGCGCCATCACCCTCCGGCGCCAGGATCGGGATGCCGAACACACCGCGGACCAGCGCGATCCCGACGACTGCGATGAGCGCGGCGATGACGGCGGTCGCGGCGCCGCCGGCCCACAGCCGTGCGGCGTCGACGGCGGGAGGTCCGGACCGGGCGGCGGGATCGGTGGTCATCGGTGCGGCCTCCTCGGGCGTCAGTCGGGCAGCTTGCGCATCTCCACGACCGTCAGCCCCAGGGCGTCCAGCCGCTCCAGCACGCCCCGCAGTGCGGCCCGGTCGCGCACCGGCCCGAAGATCGACGAGCCGCCGGCCGGGCCGTCGGCGATGTCGAAATCGGGGAACGCCGCCCGGACGGTGTCGGAGACCCTGCCGGTGACGAGGAACTCGTAGCGCATGTCGGTGCGCCCCCAGGCTTCGGAGCGGAACACAGTCCACCATCGCCATCCCGGCGGCCGGAACGGCTCACCCGCAGCGGGTGAGGGGTGCTCGGTCGCGGCGAAGTGACCTGAGGTCAAGAGCTCCAAGCGGGGTCGAGACCGACAATTCGCCGCTAGTGTGATGATCGTGGTCGTAGCTGCCCCCCGCGCGGGGCGTGCGAGGATCCTGGAACAGAAGCTGCGGGTTCCTCGGATGCCGGCCAGCGTGGTACCCCGTACCCGGTTGCTCCGCGGCCTCGAGGCCGCGGAGGCGGAGGGGCGCGTGCTCGCCCTGGTCTCAGCGCCGGCCGGCGCGGGGAAGACCATACTCCTGACGCAGTGGTGGCAGCGCCTGCGGCTGGCCGGCGTGCCGGTCGCCTGGCTGGCTCTCGACGAGCACGACGACGACCCGTACGTCCTCTGGTCGGGCCTGCTGCGCGCGTGCGGCCGAGCGGTGCGCGGCGTCGACGCCGCCGCCGAGGTGCGGCTGGCCGCGCTGACCCCGCCCGCCGATCCGGGCAACCGCGGCTTCCTGACCGCCTTCGCCGAGGCCGTCGACGCCATACGGGAACCCTTGTGGCTGTTGCTCGACGACGTGCACGTCGTGGCGTCGCCGCGCGGGCTGGCCGGCCTCGCCGGGCTGATCCGGTACCGGCCGGCCGGGCTGCGCCTGGTGCTCGGCAGCCGGTTCGACCCGCCGCTGCCGGTCGCCCGTATGGTGCTCGACGGCCAGGCGGCGGAGGTGCGCGCCGCCGACCTGGCGTTCGACCACGATGAGGCCGATCAGCTGCTGCGGCGCCGGCACCTGGAGCTGGACGAGGCCGACCTCGCCCTGCTGCTGCAGCGGACGGAGGGCTGGGCGGCCGGTCTCAGCCTCGCCGCGCTCTCGCTGACCTCGCAGGATGACGTCACGAAGTACATCGCCGGCTTCGCCGGCGACGAGCGGCCGCTGGCCGACTACCTCGTCGCCGAGGTCCTGGGCGCGCTCTCCGCCGACACCGTCGACCTGCTGCTGGCCACCGCCGTGGCCGAGACGCTCACCGCCGATCTCGCGAGCCGGCTGTCCGGCCGGCCCGACGCCGGCGCCGTCCTGGCCCGGCTGGCCCGCGACAACGCGCTGGTGGCGCGGGTGGGCCGGGCTCCCACGTCATACCGCGTCCACGGCCTGCTGCGCAGCTTCCTCCTCGCGGAAGGCACCCGGCGCGACGTCGAGGCGCAGCGGCAGCACCACGTGGAGGCGTCGCGGTGGTTCGCCGACCACGGGATGCCGGGGCCCGCGCTCGACCACGCCGCCGAGGGCGGCGACTGGCCGCGCACCGCCGAGCTGGTCGACCGGTACGGCCTGCGGCTGCTGCTCTCCGGCGACGCCGCCCGGCTGGCGGAGACGATCCGTCAGCTGCCCGACGACCTGGTCACCGACCCGGTGACCGCGCTGATCGCGGCGCTGGCGGCGTTGCACGACGGCGCGCTGGCAGCTGCCCGCCGGCACATCGACCTCGTCGGCCGCGATCCCTCACGGCACCGCTCTGCCCGGTTGCGGCTGCTGCACACCACCGCGCTGATGTACGAGGGCCGGCTGCGCGGCGACCGCGGGCCGGAGCTGCTCGAGCTGATCGAGCTCAGCGATGAGCAGGTGCCCGGAGAGCCGGACCTGCGGCTGCTCGCAGCAGTGAACCGGGGAATCCTCCGGATCTGGTTCCGCGAGTACGAGGCGGCCGAGGAGGATCTGCGCGAGGCGCTGCGGATGGCGCGCCGCGACGGCCGCGACGCACTGGCGCTGGAATGTCTGTCCTACCTCGCCGTCAGCGGCGCCGCGCGATGCGATGCCGACGCCGTCAGCCGCCGGACCACCGAGGCGATCGACTTCGCCGGCCGGCGCGGCTGGGCGTCCACCGGCCGCATGACGCCGGTGTACCTGCTGGCGGCCGGGGCGGCGTTCGGACGACTCGACCACGAGGAGACCGGCCGCTACCTGTCGCTCGTCGGGGCCATCGACGGCGATCTCGAGCCGGAGGTGGAGCTGTCCGCCCGGCTGCTGCGCGCCGGCCTTCGAGCCGCGGAGACACCGAACCGGCACGAGGCGGCCCGGGTGCTGCGGCGCGCCTGGCCCCACGACGAGGGCGCGGTGCCGCCGGTGACGGCCAGCTTCTTCTGCCTCACCGAGCTGCAGCTGGCCCTCGCCGCCGGTGACCGTCCAGGCGCCGCGGAGGTGCTCGGCCGAGCCGAGCGGCTGCTGGCTGAGTCCGGCGACCTGCTCGTGCTACGAGCGGTGGCACACGCCCACGACGGCCGCAAGGCGGCGGCGCGGGCGGCGCTGCAGCCGGTCCTCGCGGGCACGACGGCCTGCCACCTGGTCAGCGCCGAGATCACCGGCTGGCTGCTGTCGTCGCACTTCGCGGCGGAGCTGGACGAGCCGGCGCGGGCACACGACGCGCTGCTGCACGCGCTGGACCTCGCCGAGCCGCGGCGGATGTACCGGGAGTTCGCTGCCGCGTCCGGGCGGGTCCGGTCGTTGCTGGTCCACGGCGAAGGCCGGTTCGGCAGGCACGAGAAGTTCGTCCGCTCGGTGGTCGGGCTGCTGGGTGACGACGACGGCGACTCGCGGACGGCGATGGTGTCCGGTGAGGCTCTGACGGCGCGGGAGCTGGAGTTGCTGCGCGACCTGCCGTCGCTGTTGTCGCTGGACGAGATCGCCGAGGCGCACGTGCTGAGCGTGAACACCGTCAAGACGCATCTCAAGGCGATCTACCGCAAGTTCGACGTCGGCAGCAGGAGGGAGGCGGTCGACCGAGCACGTGACCTGGGGTTGCTGTAGCCGCCTCACCCCCGGCGGGTGAGGCGGTGACGATCATCGGTGTGCAGGCTGGTGGGCGGACTGGGGGAGCGGGGTGGCGTATGGCAGGGCGCAGACGGGGGCTGCGATGAGGTTCCGGCCGGTCGAGGTGTTGATCCTGACCTTTCCCGGCGAGCGGGTCGATCCACTCGCGGTGGAGGCGCTACGCGGCGTCGTCGAGATGGGCGACGTCACGCTGCTGGACATCGTGTTCGCGGCCCGTGAGCCGAACGGCGACCTACGTGTCGTCGAGTTCGACGACGGCGCCGAGACGTTCGGCTTCGGCGAGGTGGAGATCGCCGAGGGCGAGCTGATCAACGACGAGGACATCGCCGTGGTCGCCGACGCGCTGGCGCCGGGGCACGCGGCCGTGCTGATCGCGTACGAGAACACCTGGGTCCGCCGCGTCTCGGAGGCGATCCGCGACGCCCGCGGCCAGGTCGCTCTGCACGTGCTGATTCCGACGGAAGCAGCCGACGACGCGTTGAGGGGGAGCTCATGACCGGACGGTTCGACCGGCCCGGACTGCTGGCGACGGTGACCGGCGCGGCGGTCCTCGACGGGACACCGCAGGTGATCAGGAACGTGGTGACTCATGCCACCGTCCGGCGGGCGGTTCCGGCCGCCAGGCGACACCGTATGGCGGCGCTCGCCCAGGGAGCGTCGAGCGAGGCTCCCGCGGGCGCGACCGAGCCGGCGCCGGAGAACAGCGCCGCCAGATCCCTGGTGGCGGCCTGGGCCGGCGGGGACTGAGCGGCGGCCACCACGGCACCGCGGGGGGAGAGTGAGGACGATGGCCGACGAACCGCGGACCACTCCGGTGGCCGGGCCGCTCACCGGCGACGAGCGCGCTGAGCTGGAACGGCTGCGGATCGAGGTCGTCGAGCTACGGGCCGGAGAAGCCCGCCCCGGCATGCGGGCCGGGGCGGCCCCGGGGAGGGAAGCGGCCGGCCCGCCGCCGGG